>JAUTWX010000053.1 GCA_030838385.1 Acidobacteriaceae bacterium | reverse complement strand
CTCGCTGAGCGAAGCCGACGACGCCGTTCAGGAAACGTGGCTTAAGCTCAGCCGCGCGGATGCAAGCAGGGTCGAAAACCTCGGCGGCTGGCTCACCACCGTCGTCGCCCGCGTCTGCCTGGACATGCTGCGCGCACGCAACGCGCGACGCGAGGACTCTTTCGAAGAGCGCACCGAAAAACACATAGCAGAATCGCCGCCATCCAAACCGGCAGCCCGCTCGCGCCCTCTCGATCCCGAGCAGGAGACGCTGCTCGCCGAGTCCGTCGGTCTCGCCCTGCTCGTCGTGCTCGACACGCTCGCACCGGCCGAGCGCATCAGCTTCGTCCTGCACGACCTATTCGCTGTCCCCTTCGACGAGATCGCCGCCATCGTCGGCCGCTCTCCCGCCTCCACCCGCCAGCTCGCCAGCCGCGCCCGCCGCCGCATTCAAGGAGCAGATACTACTTCCGGCGCCGATCTCGCCAGCCAGCGCAAAGCCGTGGACGCCTTCCTCGCCGCCCTCCGCGCCGGCGACTTCGCCGCGCTCGTCGCCGTGCTCGATCCCGGCGTCGTCATCACAGCCGACGCTGCCGCCCAGCCTGTTGAGGCCATGCGAGAAATCCGCGGCGCAGAGAACTGGGCCAGGGACGCAATCGCGGCCGCCCGTGGCGCTCGCGCCGCACAACCGGCACTCATCGACGGCGCGGTCGGCCTCGTCGTCGCTCCGCAAGGACGGCTCTCCCTCGCACTTCGCTTCACCCTCGCGCACAGAAAAATCGCCACAGTCGAAATCATCGGCGACCCAGAGCGCCTGCGCCAACTCAACCTCGCCGTCCTCGCCCCCTAAAAACAAAAGCGGGAGGAATCATCCTCCCGCTTCGTCTATTCCCTGATCCCTGAGCCCTAGTACTTCGGCACCTTCGGATCCACCTTCTCCGACCACGCCGTAATCCCGCCCGCCAGGTTCTCTACGCGCGTGAAGCCCTGCTGCTGCAGAAACTCCGAAGCTTTCTGGCTGCGGCCGCCGGATTTGCAATGCACCACGATGTTCTGGGTGCGGTCCAGTTCGCCGACACGCTTCGGCAGATCGTTCAACGGAATCAAGTGGCCGCCGATATTCGCAATCTGAAACTCGTGCGGCTCGCGCACATCCAGCACAAACACATCCTCACTCGCCGTCTGTCGCCGCTTCAGTTCCTCCGGCCCAATCTGCGGAATACCGTTCTGCACGTTTGCCACCTGCGTCGTCTCCTTTGCCGGCGGCGTGATGCCGCAGAACTGGTCATAGTCAATCAATTCCGTTACCGTCGGATGCGTGCCGCACACCGGGCACTCGGGATTCTTCCTGAGCTTCAACTCGCGGAAGCGCATGCCCAGCGCGTCCACCAGCAGCAGACGGCCAATCAACGGCTCGCCTTTACCCAGAATCAATTTCACGACTTCACTCGCCTGGATGATGCCCACCAATCCTGGCAAAATCCCAAGCACGCCACCCTCCGCGCACGAAGGCACGAGGCCGGGCGGCGGCGGCTCCGGATACAGGCAGCGGTAGCACGGTCCCTCCTCCGTCGCAAAAACGCTCGCCTGCCCTTCGAAGCGGAAGATCGACCCATACACGTTCGGCTTCCCGCTCAGCACGCATGCATCGTTCACCAGGTAGCGCGTCTGAAAGTTGTCCGTGCCGTCCGCCACGATGTCGTAGTCCTTCAGGATCTCCATCGCGTTCGCCGAGGTCAGCATCGTGTTGTGCTTCACGATCTTCACATCCGGGTTCAGCGCGTTGAGCTTGTCTGCGGCGGAATCGAGCTTCGGCCGCCCGATGTCCGGCGTGCTGTGAATCACCTGGCGATGCAGATTGCTCGCATCCACCACGTCGAAATCCACCAGGCCCAGCGTGCCCACGCCGGCGGCCGCAAGGTACAGCGCCATCGGCGCGCCCAGCCCGCCCGTGCCCACCAGCAGCACCCTCGCCGCCTTCAGCCGCTGCTGCCCCTCCATCCCTACCTCGGGCAGGATCAGATGTCGCGAGTAACGCGCGATCTCTTCATGCGTCAGCGCGGGCAACGTCACTGCCGCTGTTGCTTCTGCCACTGTTGCCATGACATATCTCCTCTGGACGGCAATGCCATCCGTTGATGCCCCTACCGATCCTCGTCATCCCGACCGCCGGCGCTCTTCACCAATGTCATCCTGAGCGAAGCGAAGGACCTGCAGTTTATCCGTATCGCCGCTAAATCAGACGTGAGCGACCAACGGAAGCGAACCCATCAACTCGCGCCGAAGGCGCTCCCCCATGCGGCCAGCATCCGCCGGCAATCGACGGAATGATCGACAACGAATCCTTCTCGCTCACCGCCGTCTGCTCCTTCGCGTCCAGGTAGCGGATGTCCTCATCATTTAGATAGACGTTCACAAACGAGCGCAGCTTCCCCTCATCCGTGAACAGATGCTTGCGCAGATCGGGATAGCGCGAGGTCAGCCCGCCCAGCGCTTCATGAATCGTCGCCCCGCCCACTTCCACCGTGTCCTGCTTGCCCGTGTACGCCCGCAGCGGCGTAGGGATAAAGATCTTCATCGTTTCTCTTCCTCAATTTCCTTGCGATTGCATCGACATCGTTGATGTGCAGCGGGCCGCTCATTAGCTGACCGGCTCTCAGAGAATCGCTTCCTGGCTGACCATCAACATCGCGTTGTATCCGGAACACCGCTCCCCACAATCACGCGCTGATCTTCAAAGCACTTGTCCTCTTCGCCCGTACCGGCCAGCAGGAACGAATTCGTAACCTTAACTGTGCCCTTTTCCACGCTCGTGATCACATAGGAGCAGCCGATCCAGTGCGCCTCTTCAAAGTCTGTCTTCGACCACTGCGCCGGATGATCTGGGTGGGAGTGATAGAAGCCCACGATGTCCAGCCCGCGCTCGCGTCCCTGCCGCTGGATGCGGATCAACTCCTGCGGCGCGATGTTATAGCGGTTGTGCGCCGAGTCGGTGCGCGTATTCCCCGCCTCCACCGCCGCTTCAACCGTATTGCCGTCCTCGCCGCTGCGACCCAGCAGCACCCCGCAGCACTCGTGCGGATATGTGCGCTCGCCATGCCGGCGGATCGTCTCGTACAACTCGCCAGACATCCTCAGCGTTGTCTGCGTCAGTGTCCCTTCGGGCTTGACTGCCTCGCTCACTCTTCCCAAAACCTCTCGCTCAGATACTTGTCCGCCCCATCGCACAGAATGAGCACAATAACCGCTTCTCGGCCGTGCGCATGCTCTTCCTCGGCGATGCGCAATCCTGCCGCGGTGGCGCCTGCCGCCGAAACCCCCACCAGCAGCCCTTCCACGCGTCCCAGCCGCTTCGCCATCGCGTACGCCGCCTCGGTTTCCATCGCGATATCGCGGTCGGCCAACCGAGCGTCGTAAATCGGTGGCACAATCGCTGTCGCCATGTGCTTCAAGCCCTCGAACCCGTTGAATGGCGAATCCGGCTGCATACTGACGCACTGGATGCGCGGGTTCAGTTCCTTCAGCCGCCGCGTCGTGCCCACAAACGTCCCACTTGTCCCCAGGCCGGCGACAAAGTGGGTAACCTGCCCGTCGGTCTGTTTCCAAATTTCGTTTGCCGTTCCTGGATTGTTCGCCGTCCCGCGATAGTGCGCCCGCCAGTTCTCATCGTTTCCGTACTGGTCGGCGTAGTAATACTTTGTGGTGTCCGTCGCCATCTCGCGCGCCTTGCGGATCGCCCCATCCGACCCATCCGCCGGGTCGGTCCACACCACATTTGCGCCGTAAGCAGCAAGGATGCGCTTCCGTTCGGGCGACACGTTCGACGGCACACACAGCGTCACTGGGAAGCCCCACGCCGCGCCCAGCATCGCGTAGGCGATGCCGGTATTCCCGCTGGTCGCGTCCAGCAGATGCCTGCCACCACCTAACAGCCCGCGCTCGAGGGCCGCGCCGACAATCCCCGAGGCCGCGCGGTCCTTCACCGAGCCACCCGGATTCATCCACTCCGCTTTGCCTAGCATCGTTATGCCCGGCAGATGTGCAGTCAGGCGCTCCAGCCGCACCAGCGGTGTATTGCCGATACGATCGGCCAGCGTCATCCCGAACTTCGTGCCCTGCCGTGTCTCTGTCGAAGTCGCCATCTCGTCGAATCCTCTATCCGTTTTTCACAAATGCCGTGACGTCATCCGCATTTAAAGCGGAATAAGCTGCGTCAGCAGTACTTACAACCGGTACATCGTTGTTGTGAAAACGGCATATCCGATATGCGACACTGAAAACACCCGGTTCGGACCGGCAGCGCCTTCTCCCTTTAATAGTGTAAGCGCTGCGTCCGTCCGGCACTTACCACAGAGGGACTCAGCCCCGCCATGCGCACCAAAATCACTGTCCGCACCTTCGAACAAGTGCTCCAGATCCTTCGCGATAACCAATTCGATGTTCGCGACCTGCCCGGGGTCGCAGGCCAAGTGGCCGTTGGCAAGTACGGAGCCGCCGCCGTCCTTGCTCGCAACCCGAAATATTCGGCAAAGACCGCGGCCGACGGTGAGCAGCACCCTGTCATCTGGATCACCCCGCCCGGATGGGTCCTGCGCGGCGCCATTTCCCGCCTCGTCGACCACGGCAACCAGAAGCTCTTCGAGACCCCCACCGCCCGCATTGCCGCCACCGCCGACGCGCTCAAGTCCATCCATCGCTTCAGCGAAGAGCTGCGCGAAGCGATCGGCGAGCCCAGCCTCTACAACGAATCGCTCGGCACCGTCAGCAACAGCTACATGTACGACCGCGTCAAAGGCCGCGAAGCAGCCACCACCGCCGCGTCGGACCACGACTAGCCGATGTAGCAAGTCGGCAGGTCAGAGTCGGCCTCCCGACCGGCTCACCCTGCACGTGTCGTCCTGAGCGCAGCGAAGGACCTTGCAGTCTGCCGTTGTGAACCGCAACCCCGGACGCGAGCTCCCATAGGGAGCGAACCCTGCGTCATGCGCCGCCGGCGCTTCCGCCTGGACGGCAGGTCCCGCCGCAGGCGCGTCTGCCTGGACGGCGAGTCCACTCCCGATAGACCTCGCTCTTCCCCATCCCGCGCTCCCGAGCTGCGCGCTTCAGCGCATCCTTCTCGCTCAACCCCTCGTCTTTCATAAGCCGTTCCACCAGAGCAGCGATGGACTCGTCCCCAGTCTTCGCAGAAGCCCGGGCCTCCACCAGCACCACCATCTCGCCCCGCACCCGCTCCCGCGCGGCCAGTTGCGCCCGCACCTCGGCCGCTCCCCCGCGTAGGAACTCCTCGTGCAGCTTGGTCAGCTCCCGCGCCAGCACCACCGGGCAGCCCTCTGCCCAAACGCCCGCGACATCCTCCAACATCTCCAGGATCCGGTGAGGCGCCTCGTAGAAGACCAGCAGCAGCGGCTCCGCGCCCGCCACCACCATCGCCTGCAGCCGCTCCAGCTCCGTCCGTCGCGCGCCACCCTTCGACGGCAAAAAGCCGCAGAACAGGAATCGCTCCGCCATCAGCCCCGAGCCCACCAGCGCCGTCAGCGCCGCATTCGCTCCCGGTACCGGCACCACCAGCAGCCCCGCCGCCGCCACGGCCGCCGCCACGCGGGGCCCCGGATCGGAGATCCCGGGCAACCCGGCATCGGTCACCAATGCCAGCCGCTCGCCTGCCTGGATGCGCGCCACCGCATCCGCCGCGCACGCATGCTCCTTGTGCTCATCGCAGCTCTGCATCGGCGCCTGAATCTCGTAGTGCGCCAGCAGATGCGCCGTCTCTCGCGTGTCCTCGCACAGCACACGATCCACGCCGCGCAGCACGCGCAGTGCCCGCAGCGTGATGTCTTCCAGATTTCCGATGGGCGTGCCGACCAGGTACAGTCCCGGCGCAAGGTCTGTCATTGCTCAACACCGCTCCGCGAAGCCACGCTACTCCGCCTGCGCGTGCCGCTTGCGCTTCTCCGCGAACTGGGTCATGGAGTGCATCAGGTTCTGCAGCGTTACAATGCCCACCACCCGCTCGCCATCCGTCACCGGCACCAGCGACATGCCGCGTCCGCTGAAGCGGCTGATTGTGGTGCCCAGCGAGTCCTCCGGCTTGGCCACGTGGAAGCTGCGCTGCATGATGCCCTGCACGTAGCCATTGCCTTCGGCGCGCAGCGCGTCGGCTATCACCTGCCGGCTCACCACACCGACCACATTGCGGCCGCGCACCACGGGAAAATCATCCTGCAGCGAGTGGATGGCTTTGGCCAGCGCATCCTCCAGCGTGTCCGAAGGCGACAGCAGCGAAAAGTCCGTCAGCATGATGTCGCGCATGTACACCGTGTCCACCACGCTCTGAAAGACCGCGCCCTGGTCTTCGAGCTGTGCGCCGATGAAGATGAAGAATCCCGCCGTCGCCAGCCACAGGTTGGGTAGCAGGATGCCCAGCAGGATCGCGATTATCCCGATCATCAGCCCCAGTCCCGCGGCGGCCCGCGCCGCCTGCACTCGTCCCTGCACGCGCGTGAACTGGCTGCGCAGCACCCGCCCCGCATCCAGCGGATAAGCGGGCAGCAGATGCAGCACACCGAGAAATGCGTTCAGCCACACGAACGAGCGGATCATGTGCGCCGGGGTGATCAGCGGCCGCGCCAGCAGGTTGAAGGCCGGCGCCGCGCCCTCAATCGTGAGCACGCACAGCAGCGCCATGGACAGGCTCACCAGCGGCCCGACCGCCGCCATCTTGATCTGCATCGCGAGTTCGTTCGATCGCTCCACGCTATCGGCATTGGCAAACGACATCAGCCCGCCGATAGGCAGCAGCAGCACGCTGCGAATCTGCAGCCCGTTGTATGCCGCAGCGATGGCCCGTCCAATTTCCCTCGCCAGCACCGCGAAAAACAGCAGCATCCACAGCATGAAACCGTGCCACTGCGGCATCCCGAGCATGCTGGCGTAGCCCATACACACGCCCAGCAGCAGCAGGAAGAAGGTATGGACACGAACATCCATCCCCCACCAACGCCCCAGCGGAAATGACCAGCCACGCATCGTCGTCTCTTGCTCGTTTCGTCTCGAATGAAGTGCCGGATTATCGCCCAGGCCCCTGTGGCTGTGTGTCGCGATACGCAGCACACATCGCGCTCCGGCGGAGTTGGCGATGCTGCGCCACCATCGCCTTCATTGTATTCGAGCGGCCTTCTGCATCCTGTGAAAGACCTTTGCTTCATCCTCCGCTGCACCTTGCATTCCATCCTTGCGTTCTATCCATGTGTTCCATCCATGTGTTCTGCATTGTGCACTCTGTGTTCTTCTGTCTCCATGCGTGTCATCGCCGGCACCTATCGCAGTCGCCCGCTTACCGCGCCGCGCGGCATGGCGACGCGTCCCACCAGCGATCGCCTGCGCGAAACGCTCTTCAATATCCTCGCGCCGCACATTGAAGGCGCGCGCTTCGCCGATCTCTACGCTGGCACCGGCGCGGTCGGCATCGAGGCGCTGAGCCGCGGCGCGGCGCACGTCACATTCGTCGAAAGCGCCGCCAATGCCATCGCCGCTCTACACGCCAACCTCGCCGCGCTCGGCATCCGCGATAGATTCCAGCTCGACCAGCGCAGCGTTCCGGTCGCCCTGCGAACACTCGCCCGCCGTGAGCAGAACTTCGCCCTGGTCTACCTTGATCCGCCCTGGGAAGACGCCGCCGCCTACACGCAGTCGCTCAACCTGCTGGCCGAATCAGCCGCCGCCCTCCTCGCGCCGGAAGCCATCGTTGTCGCCGAACATGCGCGTCGTCCATCTGTCACTCTGGCGGATACATATGGAGCGCTCAAACGCTATCGGCTGCTCGAACAAGGCGACGCCGCACTTAGCTTCTATCGGCAAGAGCCAGCCAGCGACACTCCGATCGGCTAAAAGCCGGATTGCGAAAAAGCGGTCAGCCGCCTTCTGCCCGAGCAAGTCAGCGAGCTCACCCGATCCTGTCATCCTGAGCGCAGCGAAGGATCCGAAGTTTGTCCGCAGTACCAAAATCGGTGCCCCATATTGACTCGCCTGACGCCGTGGGCGCCGCCGACCGCTTCTCAGCCAACCTGTCTCTAGCTGAGCGCTAAAAAGCCGGCCCACCCGTATGCTTCCCCGTCCGCAGGTCCACCACAAACTCCATCTCCGTATCCGTCCGCATCTCCCATCCCCACCCGCGCAGCTCCGTCTCTGTCGCCTCGCCCAGCCGCAAGCCCTCCCAGGAGAGCCGCGCCGTCTGCCACAGCCGCCCCGCCACACCCCACGCCTCCACGGAGTGGAAGCTCACAAAGATCAGCAGCCCCGCCGCCGGAATTGGCCGCACTTCCGTCACAGGCCGATACCCCACCTGCTGCCAGCGCTCCGGCGACCGGGTGTCGATCATGTATGCATATCCTCCGGCCACCGCGCACACCATTGCCGCATCAGGACAGCTCCACACTCCTGTCGGCACTGCGGGGCTTGCAAACCCAAGCGCGCACGTAGCCAGGAATGCCTCGCCCTCCGCCGGCCGCACCATCAGCTCCAGCGCACCGCGTTCTACCTCCTCCACCACCGCCGGATAGACGAAGTGCCGCCGCGGCAGAATCGCCGGCCGCTCCGCCAGCACCTCCGCCTTCCACGACGCCGGAAAACTCCGGTCTGCTGTTACTGGCACCCTGCGCGTCAAGGCCATTCGCCCGTCACCACCGTTCCCGTCATCCCTCGTCGCTTATGCGAATCTAACAAGTGCTCCGCCACCTGCGGAGACTCCCTAAGCCCACTCTTCAGGAGACCATCGACCCATGCTCGCTCTCGTTCAGACGCTCTACACCGCAGAAGCGACCGCAAAGAACGGCCGTAACGGCCATGTCCGCAGCTCCGATGGCAGCGTCGACCTCGACCTCTCCGCCCCGCCGGCACTCGGCGGCAGCGGCAAGCCAGGCGCGAATCCAGAACAGTTATTCGCGGCCGGCTACTCCGCCTGCTTCATTGGGGCCATGCAGTACCAGGCCATGCAGCAGAAGCTCCGGCCCGGCGACATCACCATCGACGCCAAGGTCTCCATCGGCCCCGCCGAAGGCGACAACGGCTTCACCCTCGCCGTCGCCCTCGATATCCGTGTCGCCGGCCTCGACCAGGCCGCCGCCGAAAAGCTGGTCGCCGACGCCCACCGCACCTGCCCCTACTCCAACGCCACCCGCGGCAACATCGACGTAAAACTCACCGCGCACGGCGCCGCCTAGCAGCCGGTTAGGTTCCTGCCCCGACTCACTATCCTTTGACCCCTGCGCTCTGGCCGCGGGAACCGCCTTGGAGCGGCTCACGTACCACCCTCCATGCCCGCCATTCTGATCGACCCGCCGGGCGTGAGCGGAAGCAGGGTGACATGTCAGGCAAGAGCGCCACTGCCGTCAGGCCGTTTCGAGGCGAAAAAGCCAACATCGAGAATCCTGGCTCCATCACGCTTACCTGGGTTCCGCTCTATGATGAGAACGCTCCGGACCAGATTGCCCCGGACCCCGCGCGAGCACCCAAACCGCCTGCGCCAACTCAGCCGATGACCAGCAAGACTGCAACCCGGTTTCTCTACCTCGCCTTCGGCCTCTTCATCGTGGCGAGCATGACCTTTTACGTCATGCAGACGGCCGCGCTCTTCCAGGAGCTGTCACACCGCGGCGAACATGCCCGCATGCCCTTCCAGGTCGACGAAGACCTGCTCACTCTCAAGGGCCTCCAGGGCGAAGCCATCGCCGCCGGTCTGAAAAACGGCGATCGCCTGCTCGAGCTGCGCGGCGAGCATTATTACGGACATCAGCAGATGATCGCTATGCAGGGCGGCGGCAAGGGCTTTCTGCACCCCGGCGAAACCTTGCCGGTTCTCGTTCGCCGCATCGACGGCGCCGTCCATCGTGGCATCATCCACACCGTCGGCCGCGGCCCCTCGCCGCCCCACTCCAATCCGGAGTGGACCATCCGTCTGCTGCTCGCCACTCCGCCGCTCATCTGCCTGCTCATCGGCTACTGGGTCGCCGCGGCGCGCATTCGCGATCCCAACGCGTGGCTCCTTCTCTTCCTCTTTGCAGCCCCCACCGTCATCTCCTCGACGCCAAGCTGGTGGCCCGGCGCCTGGGTGGTGTGGCTGGGCGCCTGGTACAACCTGCTGCAATACATCATGGCGCCGGCGCTGCTGCTCTTCGGTATCTACTTTCCGGAGCGCTGGCGTGTCGATCGCAGGGCACCCTGGGCCAAATCGCTGATCCTCGCCCCGCTGGCAGCCTGCTTTCTCCTCATGTGGGCCATTCTTGCGATTGAAAACTATGCCGCCCCGGAGCGGGGTGGCTGGAGCGCGCACGCCACCGTTTGGTTCGACCGCATCGTCAACCCTCTCAACCTGATCTGCGTCATCTTCTATGTCGTCGCCGTTCTGGACAAGCTGCGCTCCGCCACCACCGCGGACGCCCGCCGCCGCATGCAGGTGCTGGCTGCCGGCTCTGTCGTCGGCCTGGGATCGCTACTTATCGTCTTCATCCTGCTGCCGCACTTCGGCATCGCCGTCGACAAGCACCCCTGGCTCACCCTCCCCGGCTACCTGCTCTTCTTCGCCGCGCCCTTCTCCTTCGCGTACGTGGTTGTCGTTCAGCGCGCGCTGGACATCCGCCTCCTCCTCCGCATGGGCACCAAGTACGCGCTCGCCCGCTATACGCTGCTGGTTGAGGAGTTCGCCGTTGTCGCCTTCGTCATCTTCCGCTTCGTCTTTCCCCTGGTCCGGCAAAAGGAAAACCTGCCCGTCGCCATTCCGGTCCTGGTCCTGCTCGCCGCCGGCCTCATCAAGCTCTTCGCCTCCCACGACTCCATCAGCAGCCGCCTGCAGCGCTGGCTCGATCGCAAATTCTTCCGCGAAGCGTATGACGCCGAGCTCGTCCTCAGCGAGCTCTCCGACCAGGCTCGCCGCTTCACCGAGGCCGCCCCGCTGGTCGATACCGTCACCCGCCGGATCTCGGAGGTCCTGCACGTCTCCTCGATTGCCGTCTATTTACGGCATGGCCGCAGCTTTGGCATCGAGCACTGCATCGGCGTCGCCGACGACGTGCCTAAGCGCTTCGAAGAGAGTTCCTCCACCGTCCGCAATCTCGCGCGCTCCAACCAACCCGCCACCCTCTATCGCGAGAATCCGGACGGCTGGTTCCTGCTCGCGGACGACCGCGAGCGCCAGGCGCTCGACACCCTCGGCGCCGAACTCCTGCTTCCCCTCTCCGGACGCGACAAGCTGCTCGGCTTCATCAGCCTCGGCCCCAAGCGCTCCGAGGAGCCCTACACGCCCTCCGACCTGCGTCTGCTCCAGTCCGTCAGTACCCAGGCCGGTCTCGCGCTCGAAATCAGCGCCCTGGTCCACTCGCTCGCCAGCGAGGCCGCCCGCCGCGAGCGCATTGACCGCGAAATCGAGATCGCCCGCGAGGTGCAGGAGCGCCTCTTCCCGCAGCAGCTCCCCACGCTCCCCGGCCACTCGATCCATGGCGCGTGCCGTCCCGCGCAGGGCGTGGGCGGCGATTACTACGACGTGCTGGTGCTTGACGACGGAACGCTAGGTCTCGCCATCGGCGACGTCTCCGGCAAAGGCATCTCCGCCGCGCTGCTCATGGCCAGTCTGCGCGCCTCGCTTCGCGGCATGACCATGGACGGACCCGCCGACCTCGCGCGCCTCATGACCCGGGTCAATCGCCTGGTCTACGAGTCCTCCGCCACCAACCGCTACGCCACCTTCTTCTTCAGCATTTACGAGCCCGCGCAGCGCCTGCTCCGCTACGTCAACGCCGGCCACAACCCGCCCTATGTCCTGCGCGGAAGCGAGATCCACTCCCTCGACGGCGGCGGCCCCGTCATCGGCCTGCTGCCCGACGCCGTCTATGAGGAATGCCGCCTGCTCCTCCAGCCCGGCGACCTGCTGCTCGCCTACACCGACGGCATCAGCGAAGCGCTCAACCTGCAGGACCAGGAGTGGGGCGAGGAGCGCATGGTCGCCGCCGCCCGCGCCCGGCTGCCGGAGAACGCCAGCACCATCCTCCGCCACATCGTCACCGAGGCCGACCGCTTCGCCGCCACCGCCCCGCAGCACGACGACATGACCCTGCTCCTGATGAAGCTAGAACACGCGCCGCGCCTGGCCTCTGCCTGAGCAACAGGTGGCCCGACATCTCGCGCGTTTGAGAGGTGGGTTTCGGCGATACCCTACCGCAATATCGCTTCACTCGCCGGCACTGCCTCCTCCACCACCGAGCCAAGACTCCGCGCTCCATCGCCCCAGCGCCCGCGCAGCCAGCGGTTCATCGGCTCGGAATAGAAGCGCGCCACCACCTCGCCCACCAATACCGCGCTCGCAATCACTGCCAGAAAGAGCACCGGCACCCCGGCCATCGGCTTGCCCGCGCTCACAAAAAGCGCAGCGCCGCCGATCACCACGAACATGTGCGTCAGGTAGACCTCGTAGCTCCGCTGTCCCGCGAGCAGCAGCGGTGCAAGGACCCGCGGACTACGCCATCCGGTCTGTGCGGCAACTGCAATCAGCATCGACGCACCCATCCCAATGAGGCTCATGTACAGCCCCGTGCGCTCCGGGATCAACGTCTCCGCCATGCGTGAGAGCAGCAGACAGAATGCGAGCAACGCGCCCCCCACGCCGCCAAGCGATAATAGCCATCCCCGCGAAAGCCTGCGCCCATGGAGCGCAATCGCCGTGAGGCATCCCATTGCGATCGCATCCATGCCGCCCAGATAGGAATACTCCCGCCACACCGGATTTCCATGCGTAAACACTGTCCGTCCGAGCGGCCCCAGCACAACAAAGGCCAGCAGCAGGGCGATGAGCAGCTTGCCCCGCCCAAACAAACGGCACAGCCATGGAAACGCGAGGTAAAACGTCTCCTCTACCGAGAGCGACCACAGAATGTCCCAGCTTCCCGGCAGATAGCCGCGCCGTGCCTCGAGCAGATTCACATGAAAGGTAAGCGCCGCAACCAGCGCGCGTCCGAGCCCGCCGGTCTGTGCAGAGACAACGAAGTGCTTCACGTGCGCCAGGTGCAGCACGCTCAGGATCGCCAACAAACCCACGAGCAGCGGCGCAATGCGCGCAAAACGTAGTCGGTAGAAGTCTGCGACGGAAACATGCGAAAGACTCTTCCATCGCCGCAGGCTGGTCGCGGTAATCAGAAAGCCCGAGACGGCAAAAAATATCTGCACGCCCTGCTGGCCGTTCCACACCAGCGAGGACACCAGTTGCTCAGGAAGCCTTCGCGTATACGGAACATGTGCAAACAGCAGTTGCATGTTGATGTGATTTATCAACACGAAAAAGATCGCCAGCCCGCGCAGCAGATCGATCCCATCGACCCGCGACCAGCTACGCGCCGGGTTCAATTCCGTCGACTGGACCATGCCGCATTATGCATTGCGAACCACACGGGTGCTCCACATCTCGCGTTCGGGATGTGGATTGATCCGCATTAAAAAAAAGCCGCCGCACGCTCCGCAACGCTCTTCACGCCCAGCTTCAGCGCCGCGCCGTCTTCAAACAGCGGAATGATCTTGTCGAACTCCGGTCCGGAATGCGCGCCGGTCAGCACAATCCGCACCGGATGAAACAGCTCTTTCCCCTTCGCGCCCGTCTCCGCCTTCACCTCGTTCATCAGCGCCTTGAAGCGCTCTGCCGTGATCGGCCCCGGCTCCGCGATCGCGCGCGCCGCAAATGCACCGATGACACGCTGTCCCATGTCGCTCTCCAGGATCGCGGCATTCTCCGGGTCCGCCTTGGTCTGCGCCAAGTCCAGCGCGAACACAAACGCCGCCTTCTCCGGCAACTGGTCCAGGTGATCCACGCCCGGCAGAAACACCACCACCAGCCGCTCAAACCAATCTGCAATCTCCGCAGTTGCCTTTTCCCGCGATCCCAGATAGCCTGCCTGCTCGAAATACGGCCACGCCAGCGCCGCTACCTCGGCAATCGGCCGCTGCTTCAGATAGTGCCGGTTCAGCCAGTCCAGCTTGCCTATATCGAAGACCGCCGGCGACGCCGTCACCCGCTCCAGCTTGAACGCCCGAACCAGTTCCTCCGGCGTGAACGTCTCCCGCGTGCCGCCCGCCGCGCCCCATCCCAACAGCGCCAGATAGTTCATTAGCGCCTCCGGCAGGTAGCCCATCTCGCGGAAGCTGGCAATCGACGTCGCCCCATGCCGCTTTGACAGCCGCTCGCGATCGCTTCCCAGAATGGTCGAAAGATGCGCAAACTCCGGCACCTTCCATCCGAACGCTTCATAGACTGCCACCTGCTTCGGCGTATTCGATACGTGGTCATCGCCGCGGATCACGTGCGTGATCTCCATCAGTGCATCATCGATCGCGACCACGTAGTTGTAGACCGGCATCCCGCTCGACCGCACCAGCACCGGATCGCTTACTGCTTCGGCGGCAAATTCCACGTCGCCGCGCACCAGATCCTTGAAGCGGATCGGCCGGTCCGGAATACGTAATCGAACTGCGTACAAATCTCCCGCCACCGCCCGCGTCAGCGAGTCCTCCATCGACACCGCCCGGCAGCGTCCGCTGTACACCTGCGGCTGATGCGCCGCCGTGGCTGCCGCGCGCTCCGCTTCCAGTTGCTCCGGCGTGCAGAAGCACCGGTACGCCTTTCCCTCCGCCAGCAGCCGCTCCGTGTGCTCCGCGTAAATCGCCAGCCGCTCGCTCTGCCGGTAGGGCCCATGCGAGCCCCCCATCTGCGGCCCCTCTTCCCACGTGAGACCCAGCCAGTGCAGGTCTCCAATCAGCAGCGATTCGTAACGCGCCTCCGAGCGCTCCACATCCGTGTCCTCGATGCGCAGGATCGCGGTCCCGCCGTTGTGCTTCGCAAACAGCCAGTTGTAGAGCGCCGTCCGCGCATTGCCCACATGCAGCATGCCGGTCGGCGACGGCGCAAAGCGCACCCGTGGTTTTGTTGAGTCCATACGCCTCGATGCTATCGCAGCACGCCCGGCCAGCCGCTTTGC
>JAUTWX010000050.1 GCA_030838385.1 Acidobacteriaceae bacterium | reverse complement strand
CGCAAGACGCGCTGGCTGATGGGGCGGGAGCGGGTGCACGTGTCGCGCATCGTCCGCGAGCTGAAGTACACCAATGCCGAGCGCAAGCGGCTGCTCGACAAGGTGAACAAGACGGTGGATTCGATGCGTACGCTGGAGCGGCAGGTCAAGTCGCTGGAGCAGAAGCACGACTCCTCCAAGAGTGAAGAGTTGCGCAAGGAGTACCGCCGTCAGCAGCGCAACTGCAAGACGGACCTCGATCACCTGGAGACGGAGATCGGCGTCTCCATTGCCGACCTGAAGCGCACGCAGCGCGAGATGATTCAGGGCGACATGGACGCCGAGCGGGCGAAGCGGGAGCTGATTGAAGCGAACCTTCGTCTGGTGGTGTCGATTGCGAAGAAGTACACGAACCGCGGTCTGCAGTTCCTGGATCTGATCCAGGAAGGCAACATCGGCCTGATGAAGGCGGTGGACAAGTTCGAGTACCGTCGCGGTTACAAGTTCTCGACCTATGCGACTTGGTGGATCCGGCAGGCGATCACGAGGGCGATTGCCGACCAGGCGCGGACTATTCGTATTCCTGTCCACATGATCGAGACCATCAACAAGCTGATCCGCACCTCGCGGCAACTGGTGCAGGAGCTGGGTCGCGAGCCTACTTCGGAAGAGATCGCCAAGCGGATGGACATTCCAGTCGCAAAGGTGCGCAAGGTGCTGAAGATTGCGCAGGAACCGATCTCGCTCGAAACGCCGATTGGCGAAGAGGAAGATTCTCACCTGGGCGACTTCATCGAAGACCGCCAGGCGGTGTCGCCTTCCGAGGCGGTGATCAGCGTGAACCTGAAGGAGTACACCTCGCAGGTGCTGCGCACCCTGACCCCGCGCGAGGAGCGCGTGATCAAGATGCGCTTCGGCCTGGAGGACGGCTCCGAGCACACTCTCGAAGAAGTTGGCCAGAGCTTCCAGGTGACACGCGAGCGCATCCGGCAGATCGAGGCGAAGGCGCTGCGCAAGCTGCGTCATCCGTCGCGATCGCGGCGGCTGAAGGCGTTTGTGGATGGGGTGAAGGAAGTTTAATCTCGGCGAGTCAGCCATGGAAAGAGGGAGCCTTTCGGCTCCCTCTTTGTTTTGCAACAGCAGCGAATCTTCAGTGCTCATCTTTATCGGCGAAACAGACGGTACCCTCATAACGGAGCACCACTTCATTCTTGGTCGTGTCGATTGCACCCCACGCGAACACCTTCCCCGTCGCGTGTTCGAATCTGCCGGTTCCGCCATTGATAATGATTCCATCGGCATAGGTGGCGGCATACAGTCCGGGCTGGCCGCTCGGGTAGGCAGTCGCGTCGGCAGGCGGTGCCAGGATGGTGTCGCCTTGCGTTGTGACCCAGTGGTGTTGATTGTGAAGGGTGAGCACTCCGCCAGGGCCTGGAGTGAGGGTGAGCACGGTTACGCCGATCCCGCCGCCCAGGTCGCCTGTGGCTGAACCAAACGTCGTTGTGGCGTTCAGGAAATTCGTCACGATACCCCCGCCAACGTGCTGACAGACGGGGTCGGCCCATGCGGCCACACTCGAGAACGCGAGAAGCAAGAGTAACCCTTTGCGCATACATCTCTCCTTGGACTTCGGTAAAAGGCACGAGGGACTTCGGTAAAAGGCACAAGAGGGCACCTTCCAGGCATCGAGATGGGAGTTGTCGTCCCGCTCGGCACTGGCCTAGACTTGCCCGGCAAGCCACTTCGGCTTGAAAGGAAGATGGACCGGGCCCCGCTGAGAAGTCCTTTGGAAACTCCAACGTTTTTCCAAGTTCTTCAGCATGCGGCGTAGAGGGGGAGGCATTGAGCGATCAGCCGCACCGCCGATACAGCTTCGGACCCTTCCACCTTGACGCAGATCAGCATCTGCTGACCCGCCACGCTCAGCCTGTTGCGCTGCCCCCCAAGTGTTTCGATTTGCTCTGCCTTCTGGTCAGTTCGCAGGGACAGTTGCTGGAGAAGGAGCGCCTGCTGGGTACGCTCTGGCCGGGAATCTTCGTTGAGGAGGCGAACCTCTCAAATCTGATTGCCCTTCTGCGAAAGACTCTTGGCGACTCGCCCTCGGCTGCGCAGTATATCCGGACGGTGCCGAAACTCGGGTACCGTTTCGTCGCTCTGGTCAATCCATCCGCGGCAACGGACCAGCCGCGACGAACAGAACGGGATCGGCAACGCGCAATACGGGTTCTGGTATTTCCCTTCCGCTGCGACGGCGGCTCTTCGGAACTCGCACACCTTGCATACAGCCTTCCCGAGGCCATCTCCACCACCCTCGCCGAATTGAATGTGTTCACTGTGAGGTGCATTCAGGTCGCGATGCGTTTCGATCCCGTGCATTGGGATCCGCAGCAGGTGGGGAAGGAAGCGGACGTCGACGTCATTCTCGGCGGCACCTTGGAATATTGCGCGGATCGTGGAATGCATGTTGTGACCCACCTGGTGGATGCGCCGAAAGGCACACTCCTGTGGTCGAAGTCCTGGGATCTAAGCCAGGGCGACTTGTTTCAGTTTCATCAGGCAGTTGTGCATTTGCTGGTTCGCAGCGTGGTCCGCGGCGCAATGGTCGACGGGACCCATGAGCTGACGAGGGACGTCCCGTCGAACGCAGAGAGCTACGAACTCTACTTGCGGGCTAACCAAGTCCTCCAGCACTGGACGTTTGAAAGCTTTGCTCTCGCGCGAGACCTTTACCTTGAATGCGTCCAGAAGGATCCGGACTACGCTCCTGCCTGGGCCCGCTTAGGTCGTTGCTACCGGCTCCTGCAGAAGTTCCAGCCCGGATCTGCGATCGATTGCCACAGCGGCTCTCCGTGCGATTGAACAAGCCTTCACCCTGAACCCAGACCTCGGCATCGCGCATAATCTCTGCACTCCCATTCAGGCAGACGCCGGGCAGGCTGAGAGTGCGATGGTTCGCTTGCTGCATCGGGCCGCGTCACACGACAACGATCCGGAGTTGTTCTGTGGCCTGGTGCACGCCTGCAGATATTGCGGGCTGCACGCGGCGTCGCTCGACGCTCATCGAAGAGCTCTGCAGCTTGATCCGGGGATCCACACCAGTGTCGCTCACACGTACTTCGCTATGGGGGACTATGAGCAGGCGCTGCATTGGTACGGCTCGGGAAACAAGACGGGCCTCTATATGGATGCTCTGGCACTGGCGTCAATGGGTCGCGAGCCGGAGGCGTCCGGACTGATGCGGACGCGAAGAGATATGTTCAGCGCGATGCCGGCG
>JAUTWX010000046.1 GCA_030838385.1 Acidobacteriaceae bacterium | reverse complement strand
CAAACTCAATGCCGTTGGTCGCCGCCTGCACCGAGTTGTAGCCCACCTTGCGCGAGTAAGCGACCGCATCCAGGAAGTACGGCGACAAGGTCGGCTCGCCGCCCGAGAACTGCACCGACATCTGACGCCGCGGCTTGATCGAGATCGCGTTGTCCAGCATGGTCTTGATCTCGTCCCACGTCAGCTCGTGAACGAAGCCCACCTGGTTTGCATCCATGAAGCACGGATCGCACATCATGTTGCAGCGGTTCGTCAGATCGATCGTCAGTACCGATCCGCGTCCATGCGTAACCGTCGAGGTGCCATGGTTATGCAGCTTCTCGTCGTTGTGCGCGCGGATGTCGCGCCCTGGGAAGACTTCTTCCAGGTGCTTGAAGAATTTGGTGTCGATCGACATCACGTCTTCGAAGTGCCCGTGCTTGGGGCAATCCTTCACCATCAGGATCTGGCCGTCGCGCTCGATGATCTGCGCCTTGATCTCGCCCACCTTCTCGTTCAGCAGGATCTCGTGCGGCAGCTTGCCGTCAATGATCTGCTGACGAATCTCCGGCACGCACTTGGGGCACAGCGAGTCGGTGGTACGCGGCCATCCCAGTGGCGGCTTCTCTTTCTGGTAGCTCTTCAAAAGCGGCTTATCGGACCACTTGGGCGTAAACGAAGCGTTGGGACGGATGCTGTTCAGCTTCTCAAAGATGGTCCACGCACCCTGGGCAGCGACCGTGACAGCCCGCTCTGCGTATTTGACGGCTTTCGACATTCAAGATCTCCTGTGTATTCAGCCTGCAGGTCTAATCGGACGTTCTTCCCGTTTTGGAACGGGACGTTTCATCCTATTGAATCTAGATGTAACTGCAGAGTACCGAACAAGAATTCCGCGATGGGGCAGGCGGTACTCTTTCAGCATCAGGCTACCTCCCCGGTGACAAACCATGAACCCAGGTGTGCCGAATGGCGAAAAACCGCCCTTAAACGGGAAAACGGGCCGCCGGATGGGACAGGCGACCATGCGCAAGTTGCTCTCCCACAACCCGTTACTCGCCAGATTCCGGTCTCATTTTCCACCCGCGTTGTTATAGGAAAGCCATCCCAGCGCGGAGCGGAGCGGCAGGATTCACGGCGCTGGAGCATGCAGAAAAGCCTTGATTTCGGGAAAGGATCAGACCTTCTGTCCCACAAACTCCGCCAGTCCGCACCCGCGAATCAGTTCCGCATAATGCAATACGTGCAGCTCGCGAAAGGAATCGAGCAGTTCGTTCTCCGCGAACAGATATTCCGGATTGGTGGGGCCGCCTCCAAATTTCGCCTGCCCGCGCGTATACCCCTTGTAAATCAGAAGCCCGCCTGGCTTTAGGGCTTTGACCAGCTCACCGAACATCTCCCGCCGCAGGAAGAAGAAGACGAGGATGAGGTCATAGGACTCGCAGCTCCCATCGAAGCGCGTCAGGTCTTCGACCCTGAATTCGATCTGGCTGGCGTAGTCGCCCGCATTCTTCCGGGCGTTCGCGAGCCCAGCCTCCGCAATGTCGGTCAGCCGCACCTTCCAGCCTTTCGCGGCCAGAAAGATGGCGTGGCGCCCGGTGCCACCCGCAATATCCAGTGCGTGTCCGGCATTCGGGAAGAGCGGCTCAATATATCGATCGAAGGCAGCGATCAGCAGCGGATCGGGCGGCAGTGTTCCATGAGTCCCTTGCTGATAGCGCTGGTTCCACTTCTCCCGTTCGCGTTCCTCGCTTGCACCTTCCATGAGTCCCATCTCCTCCGGCTCTCGTATCGGCGAGACTAGACCCCAAATTGCTGAAGATGATGATCCAGATGGTGATACATCAACGCCGCCCATTCCGCCGGAGTCAGCCGCCCGAAAAAGCTGTGCGGATGCTTCGTGCATCCCGCGGGCCCACCTGCCGCGAAGCGCTCGAGCAATCCCAGCAGCCGTTGCCGCTCCCGGTCGAAGTCTCGATCTTCTCGAATGATCAGGCTCTTGTCCGATGGCGAATTGCGGTGAAACGGCTTCCCCTCCGTGACGACCGCCTTCTTCGCCAGCGGACCGACGAGCCGTCCCACGAATCGCCGCGGCGGAAACGTCAGCCCCACCGCCATCTCCATCGTCGCCGCACAATGCGCCAGCATCTGCGCAGCAGTCATCTTGCCCCACAGCCGCTCGCTCTCCGACCGCAGCCGCGCCATCCGCTCCGCCACCTCTTCCAGCGTCGACGCCTCAAAGAGACTCTTCATGATGCCCGCCTGTTTCGTAGCCATTGCCGCCATTCGCCTCCTGCTTCCGCTCATTGTGTCGCTAGTTCGGTGTGGCTGGTTCTGTGTGGCTTGGTTCGGTGTGGCTAGTTCGGTGTGGCTGGTTCGACGTCGCCCGCAATTATCTATCGCCTACCGCTCGGTACGCGCAACCGCTCGGCGCGTAGACTGACCAACGATCGCCCCGCTCCTCTTTGCCGCTTGGCGGCCGGACGCGCCTGGCATACATCGTCCAACTTCGGATCCGTCCGCGCGTCACGTTCCGACGGTTCCCATTCCGGATCGATCCACCACCGCGCAATCAGTCCCCACTCGCGCGCCTCGTCGTAGACACGGACCGCACAGCGATAGGAGTTGGCGACATGGCCCCCTATGGGCGACAACGACGGTGCAGCGCCCGGGGAAATCATCAGCGCCAGCACGGCTCCGACCAATGAGGTAGTAACGAAGCTCGTTGTCGATCTCATCGCATCTCTCCTTCTACCTGTATGTCGATGGAAGGAGGCGGAAATCGACATCGTCCCGAACTTTTTCAAAACAAAATGACTATTGGAAGTAGGTTCGAGACAGTGGCGGGGCTTCTCAAAAGCGGGTGCTCATCCTGACGAAAGAAGGGGTGGGATTGTCTTCATCCCATCCCGGTCAGCCATCAACCCCAATACCTTATCTGCCGTCCACACCCGCCGAATGCATCTCGCAGACATTGTCTGGTTTCGCAGAAGGCTGCTGGTCGCGCGCTGCGGGACCATACTCCGGATCGATCCACCACCGAACAATCACGCCCCAGGTACGCGCCTCGTCGTAGACCCGGACCGCCGTGCGATAGGAAGTGGCCACTTCGCATTCGATGCACGAAAACGAATGCGCTGCGCCCGCGGCGAGCATGAGTGCCAGCAGAATTCCGGCAGATGAAGTTGTGGCGAAGCTCCCATTCGATTTCATGGCCTTCTTCCCTCTCTACATGTATGTCGGTTGAGGGAAGGCGGATTCGACATTTTCCCGATCTTTTTTAAACTATGACGATCTATCGGCCGGGTAACCCTACCCTACGATCGAGTCGGGCGTTCCCTGCTTCGTTCACAAAATCAATGTCATAGAAGATCAATGTCATAGAAGAGCTTTCTCAAATACCGCCGAAGTCTTCACCCGCGTATACCCGTCGCGCAAATAGAACGCATGAGCGCGCTCCCGGATCGCATTCGAGCGAACCCGCAGCCGCGCTATTCCGAGTCCGCGAGCCCAGTCCTCGGCGGCCACGCAGAGCTGGCATCCAATCCCCCGCCCTCGCACCGCGTCCGATACCACCAGCCCGCCAATCAAAGCCGCCGGCTCGGACTGCAGGTGGTACTCGATACTCAGATCGATCCACCCCACTACCTCGCCATCCAGGCACGCGACCAGCACCGACCGACCCGTGTCGCCAGCAATCTGCCGCATCCGTGCAAGCACGCCTGGCGCGTCCACCGGATATCCAAGCTCTGTACACAACTTCGCTGCCACCTCAGCATCTTCTGCCCGGATCGGTCTTATCTGTGTTGTGTTCATGGAGTCTTTTAGGTTTATCAGGAGCAAGGAAGCAAAGCACCAGATCCTCGCCTTTTATTTGCCTTTGCCGCAACAGGTTTTAAGCTGAACCCATGTCAAGCGAGCGCGAAATCGGTGGGTTCATCCAGTCGCCGGATTGGCCGAAAATGGGGCCGCGGCCGCCATGCTCATCGCCAGTTGTTTGATCCTGGCTGTCCGCACCGCCAAATGGGCGCCCCGCGCCTTCGGCGAAACGACCAGCGACCGGGATGTGGAGGTGGACAACGCAATCCTTCTGGCCGGCCGGGTATTCGGCGCGCTCGTCGGCCGCCATGAAACCCTCTTCCCCCAGAAGCGGGAAGCATGGTTCATGCCGAACGATGAGGATGTCCCAAAATAACGAAGGCGCGAGTCTCTCCGCGTCAGACGGACCTTCTGCCATAAGCACTGGAACAATTCCAGGAAGCATCACCGGGCCGAAGGCCCGCGTCAGACCTGCATCACTTCCTTCTCTTTGTTCCTCGATAGTTCTTCCATCCGCCTGATCTCTTCATCGGTCAGCTTCTGGATCTCCTCCAGCGAGCGCTTCTCCTCGTCCTCGGAGATCTGCTTCTCCTTCGCCGCCTTCTTGATCGCCTCGTTGCCGTCCCGCCGCACATTGCGGATGCCGGTGCGATGCTCCTCCAGCACGCGATTCAACTGCTTCACCACATCCTTGCGCCGCTCTTCGGTCATCGCCGGGATCTTCAGCCGCACCACCTTGCCGTCGTTCTGCGGGTTGAAGCTCGAGTCCGCAACGCGCAGACCCTTCTCGATCTCCGCGATTGCCGACGGATCGAAGGGCGCGATCAGGATCGTCTGGGCATCCGGAATCGAAAGCTGCGCCACCTGGTTCAGCGGCATCTCCGAGCCGTAGTAGGAGACGCGCACATGGTCCAGCATCTGGATATTCGCGCGCCCCGTTCGCGTGGAGGCCAGGTTCTGCCGGAAGTCGTTCACGGCCTTGTCCATGCGCGCCTTCAGTTGCTGGTGTACCGTTTTCAGCGCCGGAATGCTGGCCATCGTCGAAACTGCCATGGTCTCTCTTCCCTCCTCGAACAAGCTAGATTCTAAAGCGGATTCCCTCTCGGCGCAGTCAGCCGCCTGAAGCACGTACCGTTTTCCTGGCGGCAATACCCGCCCGCCACGATACTGCATCCAATGCAGGCAAATCGACGCATGGCTTTGCCTTATTCCCCCGTAAACGCCTAACCTTGCGACGTTCTTCCAACGCCTGAAAGGGAAATCATACCGATGGAGACACGATCTTTCCGGCTGTTGTCCGGGCTACTCTGCTGCTGTCTCGCCTGTTGTCTCGTCTGGACGCTGCCACTCTCCTTGCACGCCCAGGATCGTCCGCAGCCGCAGGACAACCGGCAAGCCCGGCCTGCCCAGGGCGCCAAACCGCAACCCGGCACTCGCCCCGCAGCGGGAGCAAAACCCGGTGGAGGCAACGCCGCGCAACCGCAACAACCTGCCGCTCGTCCCCAGCCGGTGCGCCCCGCGCCCGCCCACACGCGCCCAGTACAGGCACAGCCCGCGCGCCCACAGCCGCAACCCGGGAGACCGCAGCCAGGAACAAAGCCACCCGCACATCGGCCTCCAGCGAATCGGCCCGTACATGGCCGCCCGCCGCAGTGGGGACGTCCACCTGCCAACCGGCCCTCCTATGGCTTCCGCCCCTCGGACCGCGACCGCCTGCGCCGCTACTACGCAGCCCGCATCCGCGCCATTAACCGCGCGCGACGCCCCTTATTCACAGTCGGCGGCTATTACCCCTACGCGGATATCGGCTATCTGCAGCCCGTGCCGCCGGACGTCTACGGCTATCTGCCCCCACCACCGCCGGGCTACCAGATGGGATACTACGACGGTTACGTTGTGGTCTATGACCCCATCACCTACTTCATCGCCAACCTGATCGATCTGCTGCAGTAAACCAGGCTGCTAACAAGCAGAACCCCGCTCCTCCGAGCGGGTTCTCGTTTGGCGACAGCAGCATCGTCAGAAATTTGAGTTCGCGGCCTCGCTCGTGAGCTCAACAGCGCCGCTCAGCGGTGTGGACTCCACCGAATCGCCAACATGCACCGTGAACTTGCCGGGATCGAACGTCCACTTGCTGGTGCTCTTGTTCCAGTATGCGAAGGCCCGCGCATCGAGCGTCACCGAGACATGCTTCGTCTCCCCCGGTGCGAGTTCCACGCGCTCAAAGCCCTTCAGCTCCCGCTCCGGACGCTCCATCTTTGCGTGCTCAGGCGAAACGTACACCTGTGCCACTTCCGCGCCCTTGCGCGAGCCCGTATTCGTCACATCGAAGGTGACGTTAACCTGCGGATTCGCACCGGCTGACTCCGGACTCACCGCCAGGTTCGCGAACTTGAATGTCGTGTACGAGAGCCCATAGCCAAACGGAAAGAGAGGCTTGACGTGATTGTGCTCATAGCCGCGATAGCCCACAAAGATGCCCTCCTTGTAGACCACGCGTTTCGTCCCCGGCTCCGGATAGTAGTTCGCAAACGTGGGATTATCCTCCGCATGCCGCTCGAAGGTAGCAGGCAGATGGCCGGATGGGTTCACCTCGCCCAGCAGTATCTCAGCCAGCGCCCGGCCGCCGTCCTGCCCTCCATACCACGTCTCCAGCAGTGCGGGAACGTGGTCCAGCCACGCGTTCGAATCCACATTGCCGCCGGATGTAACCGCCACGATCACCTTTTTGTTTGCCGCCGCCATCGCCTGGACCAGTTCATCCTGCCCATACGGCAGCGCGAAGGTACGATCCCCGCCCTCGCTCTCGCTTGCGGCCGAGAACCCAGCCGCCACCACAACAACATCCGCCTTCGCAGCAAGCTCCTTCGCCCGAGCGTTCACAACCTTGTTCTCATCGACAATGGCGAGCCGCAGCCGTCCGCCAATCAGGAATGTCTGCCGGTCCTCGGCAACGATCTTGTGCGGTCCCGCGGATAGTTCAATCGTGAGATGCGGCTGGAAAGCCCGCACCAGTTCCCAGTTATCGAAGATGAGTTTGCCGTCCAGATACACACGGTTGGCCGAGCCCTCCCCCGAATCCTCAAGCGCGACAATGTATTTACCGGCGTCCGGCGCCGTGAAGTAGCCGGTAAAGCGCCGTGACTGATGCTTGTTCCTACCGGCAAGGAGGGCCGCCATGAATTCGGGATCATCTCCCACAGAGTCCCAACTCGTACCTTTGAAGTTGAGGTGTTCCACCACCGTTGTCCTCTCCGGGTGACCGGTGAGTTGGTCATTCGTGTAGAACTCCATCGTGAGACCAGGCTTGCCATTGGTCGCCTCGGTGGTGAATGCGGTCGCATCGGCCAGCTCCGAAATGGTAGGCAGTCCGCGGTCATAGAACACCTTGGCGGAATCGCCAAGCGCATCTGTCAGCCCCTCCAGCGGGCTGATAGTGTGGAACGGCTGAACACCCGCGCTGCCGCCGCCCACCGGCACACCCGGATATGCATCCGGCCCAACGACCAGAATGTTCTTGATCTGCGACTTATCCAGCGGCAGCAGATTGTCTTCGTTCTTCAGCAAGACTGGAGACTCCCGCGCCGAGTCCAGCGCCGTCTCGCGGTTGTTGCGGTCCACGTACGAGATAGACGTGTCCGTCTGGTCCCGATCCAGCCAGCCGAACATCACCGCTGTCGAGAGGATGTGCCGCACCTTCTCGTCGATCGTCGCTTCCGAGACCTTGCCGTCCTTGATCGCCGGTTCGAGATTCGCGCGGTTCATGAATTTCCCCTTTGGCATCTCGATATCAAGTCCGCCGTTCGCCGCCGCGACGCCATCGTAGGTCGCGTCCCAGTCCGACATCATGGTGCCCTCGAAGCCGAACTCCTTGCGCATGATGTCGATGTTGATGTGAGGATTCTGCGTCGAGTGCACACCATCGACGAAATTATAGGAATCCATGACCGCGCCGACATGCGCCTTCTTCACCGCCGCCTCAAAGCTCGGCAGATAGATCTCATGCATGGCGCGCGCATCAATAATCGAATCGGAGTCGTGACGCAGGAACTCGGAGTTGTTACCCACGTAGTGCTTGATCGTCGAGCTGACGCCCTGCTCCTGCATGCCGGTGATGTAGCCGACAGCGATGTTCGACGTAAGGAATGGATCTTCGCCGAAATATTCGAAGTTCCTCCCGTTGCGCGGCGAACGATAGATGTTCACTCCCGGTCCGAGCATGAAGTTGATCCCGCGTGCCCGCGCATCGCGCCCGATGCCTGCGCCGACGCGTTGCGCAAGTTCGCGATCCCAGCTCGCCGCCAGCCCAATGCCGGCAGAGTAGGTGGTCGAAGGAAAGCCGGAATCCAGACGAACGCCGACGGGGCCATCCGACATTTGAAGCGCGCGCACATTCACCGACGGCACCGCGCGAATCGTCATCTCCATGCCGCCGATGTAATCCAGCTTCTCGGCCAGCGTCATCTTGTGGACGATCTCGTCGATGTGCTGCCGGTCAGCAGCAGTCAGCGGATGCGGCGCCTGTGCGTTCGCCGAGAGCGCCAGCACGGCGCTTGCAGCAAATGTGAAAGCGAAAGAACGAAGCAGAGGCAAACGCTTGAGCATGGACAGGTCCCTCGATCAAAGAACGCGTCCGATGTTAGTCGGTGACCTCTCGATTTGCAAAGAAGTTGGACAACCGAAATCCGCTAATAAAGGATTTCCTTAAGCTCTTCCTCAGAATGGAGCACCGCAGCACGAGCACATCCTGTTTGTCCCTTCCAAACAGCGAGGATCCCAAGCGCGCCGCGCACCAGATCGGCATTTTCGAGTTGCTCAAATCTAATCAATGTTTCGCGCGCAAGCCGCTCGATGGCTGTTTCGTATTCGATCTTAAGCCATTCTGGAACAGGGGGGTTCCTTCTGATCGTCGGGCCACTTCAATCAGAACTACGAGCGTTAGCGCATCAATATGCAGAGGAGAATGCTTCAGAGTGATCCTTACGATTTGTGGAACAGCAGCGTAAGAAGCTTCGCCAACATCACCTTGATGGAATAACTCTTCGGTCAACAGTCCCCAATTCTTTGGAGAAGGATCACGCTCGATCTGAATGAGCAGAGGTCTGGGATCGAATGGAACCCTGTACCCACCGCAAAGCTGCTGCCAACGCGGATCATCCAGACTCAGCATAATTAGTTTCGCTACGCCAAAACCGTCAACCCAGTCGATGCGGCCTGTTCATGCGCGTGGTAGCTGGAGCGCACCAGCGGCCCCGACTCCACGTGCCGGAACCCCATCTTCATCGCAGCCGTCTTCATCTCCGCAAACTCATCCGGAGTGTAGTAGCGCGCCATCGGGAGGTGATCTTTTGATGGCCGCAGGTACTGGCCAACCGTAAGGATGTCCACGCCCACCGCCGCGAGGTCGCGGAAGACAGCGAGCAGTTCATCCATCTCTTCGCCGAGGCCTGCCATCACTCCGCTCTTGGTGATGATCGCGGGGTCCAGCCGCTTCGCCGTTTCCAACAGTTGCAGCGAGCGCTCATAGCGCGAGCCGGAGCGCACCGCGCGATAGAGCCGTGGCACCGTCTCCGTATTGTGGTTCAGCACCTCGGGACGCGCATCCACCACCAGCCGGATCGCCGCCTCGCGTCCCTGAAAATCCGGCACCAGCACTTCGATCTGGCAGCCCGGCGCCTGCTTCCGCACCTCGTCGATCAGCATCGCAAAGGCGCGGGCACCGCCCACCACATCGTCATCGCGGTTCACGCTGGTCACAACGGCATGCTTCAATCCCAGCGTCGCAATCGCCTCGGCCACGCGCCGCGGCTCGTCGAAATCAATCGCCTCCGGACGTCCCTTGGGCACCGCGCAGAAGCCACAGCGGCGCGTGCACAGGTTGCCCAGCATCATGAAGGTGGCAGTCTTGTGCTCCCAGCATTCGCCAATATTTGGGCACTGCGCGCTCTCGCACACCGTATGCAGGTTCAGCGAACGCGCCAGCTTCTTCAGCCCATGGTAGTTCTCGCCTACCGGCGCCTTCGCCTTCAGCCACGCCGGCTTCGGCGCGCGCTGGCGTGGTGCAGTATCGATCTGCACTAGGTCTGTAAGGGGTGCGGACAGAATCGAAATGGATGGAAACGCCTGAAGATCGGCCACGCGGAATACCTTCATCTATTGTAGCGAAGCTAAATCGGGTCCACGAATGACCGCATGCCTTAGAACAGCTTCCCGATCGGTCGCACACCGAAATGGATGCCATCCGCCCACCGCTCCCACAGAATGCCCAGCTTGCCTCCGCGCATCACCACCAGGTCTGAATACTGGCTGGATCCCTTGTCGATGACAGTATGTCTCGGCCAGCTTCGGCCGCCATCCGCGCTCTCACTTATGGCGAGACCGTGCCGGTGATCGGTGTCGGTGTTCAACACATTGCTGAAGAGCAGCACCGGCTTGTGGCCCGGAGGCGTATAGCTCACCATACTGCCTTCGCACCCCGGATCGGGAAGATCGCGAGCTATAGAACTCTTATCCCAGCGCTCTCCGCCATCATGGCTGATGGAGAGGATGCGTGCGTGCGAAGTGCCGGTTTCATCCCGGCTGCTCATCACCAGGCTTCCATCGCTGGCTTGCGCAGCCGTGCTCTCACTGGTGCCCTGCCACGCTACTGTCGGACCCAGAGTCCACGTCTGCCCGTGATCGTCACTGAAGAAGCCATGGGCCGCCCCCCCGATCTGATCTGATCCCGGCTGTCTCTCGGTGTGAAAGCCCGGGATGAAGATGCGTCCCTTATGCGGCCCATCGGTGAGTTGCAAACCATGCCCCGGCGCCGTGCCATAGTTGCCCCACGAGCGCGCCTTTACGCTCGCCGTGATCTCGACTGGCGAGGCCCACGTAGTCCCATCGTCTGCGCTGGCGCGGTACCAGACGTGCGCCGAGCCATGCCCCTTTGCCAGCTCATCCTCCGCGGTATCAGCACTGGTGTAAACGAGAAAGACGCGGCCATGAAGATACCGCGGATCCATTGTGTCGACGACCGGCACCGGATTGCCCGTCTGCAGTTTTCCGTTGCTCGCCACCGTCTGCAAGCCGCTCCAGCTCTGGCCGTCGTCATGGCTGCTGCGCATCACGATCTGTATATCTCCAAAATCGTCGCAGTCATTCTTGCGCGCCTCGGCGAACGCAAGCAAAGTGCCGTCCGGCGTCTGCACGATGGCTGGTATCCGGTAGCAGTAATAGCCTCCGGTGCCATTCGCAAAGAGCGGCGCGGTCTCAAATGCGCGCTGGATCTTCGACGCAATCCTCCGCGCGGGCAGCAGCATCGCCATCACACAGACAAATGCCACGGCAAGCAGACACAGCCGCAATCCGAATCGCGCACCCTGCTTCAAGAGAACTCCCTTCACCCCGCATCGTCCGCCTTACACCTCAAGGCGAACATCCCACTTTCGCGGAGCAGCAAACCTTCATCGGCCGGCCCAGGCTCAACGCAGCCGGTCACGCACCTCGGGCCGCACCAGATACAAAAAGAAAATCACATTCAGAAACGACATTACCAGCGCAGCCGCCATACGCGTATGAATGTACGCCCACACGCCATAGCTCATCAGCAGAAAGCTGGCCGCCGTGGCCAATGCCCATCCCCAGCGATAGAGCCGGATCAGCCCAACCGCCGCCGCCAGGAAGAGCACGCACAGGACGAGAAAGAGCCGCGGAAATCGTCCGGTCGCTGCACCAAAGCCAACCACGCCGGCGAGCACGAACATATAGAGCGCAATGCCGGCCATCGCCGGCAGCA
>JAUTWX010000397.1 GCA_030838385.1 Acidobacteriaceae bacterium | reverse complement strand
TGTTCGGGCCGCGCTACATTCTGCACCGGCCGAAGGTCATCAGCCCGTTCGAGGTGCTGACCGACCGGCAGAAGAAAGAGATGACCTATTTGAGCCTGCCGCCGGATGCGCTGAAGCATATCCGGCCGAAGAACCCGCAGGCGCTTTCAGACAAGAACCGGGTAGCGGAGTCGCAGCATCCGACGCTGGACAAGAAGACCCTGGAGCAGTTGCAGGCGATGCGGCGTGCCGGACCGCCGCTTCCGCGACCGGAGCCACAACAGCCGACGACACCCGTGCCACAACAGGCCGCACCACAGCCACCCCAGCAGCAGCCCGCTCCACCCAAGGCCGCGCCATCGCAGCCGCTGCAGCCGCAGTTGCAGGGGGTCACTCCGGCTCCGCCACCCGCGCCGCAGCCGAGCAAGCCGAACTTCAATACCGGCTTGTCGGCAGGCGACCAGATCCGCCAGGCAGCGCGTGGAGCCGTGCAGCCGCAGGAGCCCAGCGGCGACTATGGGGCCGGACGCACGCCGCAGCACCCCGGACTCAACGGTGGCGCGGAGATCCTGAGCGACACGATGGGGGTGGACTTTGGCCCGTACATGCAGCGCGTGATTGCTGCGACGTATCGCTCGTGGATTCCGCTGATTCCGGAGTCGGCGCGGCCCCCGCTGGACAAGCAGGGCAAGGTGGGGATCGAGTTCATCATCGCCAAGGACGGAAGCGTGAAGCAGATGGTGCTGAAGTTCCCCTCGGGCGATGTGGCGCTGGACCGCGCGGCGTGGGGCGGCGTCACCGGAGCGTCGCCCTACCCGCCGCTGCCGAAGGAGTTCAAGGGTCCGTACCTGGCTCTGCGTTTCGGCTTCTACTACAACATTCCCGAAGAGAAATAGGCGCGAAGCGTGATGGAATGCAGTCATGGCGGATGAGCCGCGCCCAGTGAAATCGCGCGATGTGCAACTGCGACAGCGACAGATTGCCGGCCTGCTGCTGCTGGCGCTGGCGGTGCTGATGGTTGCGCTGGTGCGCGCGCATCACGGAGACCTGTTTCCCCACGGCTGGTGGCGGTGGTAGAGAACGCATCGACGCACAATCTGCCGCTGCTCGTAGTGCTGCTGGGGCCTACAGCCAGCGGCAAGACGGCGTTGTCACTGGCCCTTGCGGAGAAATTCAACGGCGAAGTTGTCAGTTGCGATTCGGTTGCGGTCTATCGCGATTTCGAGATCGGTACGGCCAAGCCAAGCGTGGAAGAACGGGCGAGGGTGCCGCACCACTGCATCGACATCGTTTCTCCGGAGCGCGATTACAGTGCGGGCGACTACCAGCGCGATGGTCGCGCGGCGATTGCGGAGATTGCGGCGCGGGGTCGACTGCCCATCGTGACCGGCGGGACGGGACTGTATCTGCGGGCGCTGCTGGAGGGGTTGTTCGATGGGCCGCAGCGCTCGGAGCCGCTGCGGGCGCGACTAAGACGCTCTGCGGCGCGGCATGGCGCGGGGTGGCTGGCGCGCGTGCTCGAGCGGATCGATCCTGCAGCTGCAGAACGCATTCATGCAAACGATACGCCCAAGCTGATCCGTGCGATCGAGGTGTCGCTCGAAGCGCAGCGGCCGATCACGGAGGCGTGGACGGCAGGCGCGAAGCCGCTGACCGGCTACCGCATCCTGCGCATCGGCCTCGCGCCGGAGCGTGCGGCACTCTACGGCCGCATCGACGCACGCGCGGCGGCGATGTTCGAGCGGGGGCTGGTAGCGGAGACGGAGCGATTGATCGCAAAATACGGGGGCGAGCGGCACGTATTCGATGTGCTGGGCTACCGGCAGGCGCGGCAGCTTCTGGCTGGTGAGTTGACGGAGGCGCAGGCGATTGAGGCGGCGCAGCGCGGACATCGCAACTATGCGAAGCGGCAGTTCACCTGGTTTCGCCGCGAGCCGGAGGTGCGATGGCTGGCCGGCTTCGGCGATGATGTGGCGATCCAGCAGACGGCTGCGGAGGCAGTTACTGTGCAGAGAGAGACACCGCAGTAGGATGGATCGTTGAAACTCGCTCACTCCAGCCGAGGTTCAGGAGAGAACATGGCCGAGCCACTGCAGTTCGTCTTCTACATCGCCGCTACTCCGGAGAAGGTTTGGGAAGGGTTTGTTTCGCCAGAGGCCAACCGCATTATCTTCATGGGCGCTGAACTCGAGGCAGATCTCAAGCCCGGTGGCTACATGCATTGGGTAGGTCCTGGGTCCGACGGGAAGTCAACAACCATCTACGTTCGCAGTGAAATCCTGCAGTACGAGCCGGCGAAACTCCTGCAATACACCTTCGCCCTGGGTCAGAGTGAGAAAAAATCCCGCGTGACCGTGAAGCTGGTACAGGAAACCGAAGCAACCCAAGTGATGGTAATACAGGACGAGTGGACGGAGGACGATCCAGGCTATGCCTCATGCGCGGACGGATGGCCGCGCATACTGTCTCGCTTGAAAACACTTATCGAAACAGGGAAGACCTTCAAGCCGCACTAGCGCGCGCATTCCGACTTGCTAGCTGCATGGCGTGAGGATGTTGCCCGAGGTGCCGGAGGTGTTGGTGGAGGTCATGTTCAGCGTGACCTGAAAGCACTTCGAGGTGGAGAGCGCGCCGTTCACGGCTGTGCCGTAGATGCGGATGATGCTCTCGCCGGCCGGCGTGCCGGGGTTGGCCGTCGGACCGTAATTGAGATAACGGTAGCGCTGCGCGCACGAGCTTGCCCCGCCGATGAGGCTGCCCACTACGCAAAGCATGGCCAACATGCGGAGGCTGCGGTTACGGCCAAAGGCCAGCCCCAGAAGGCCGAGCGCGCCGGGCAGCAGGAAACAGTAGACAAAGCCGCTGTCGCGCTGCAGCAAAGCAGTTTTGCCGGAGGGTGCGGTCGTGTTCAGCGTCATGGTGCTGAGGCCGTTCTGGCCGGTGACGTCGACGTTGGACGGAAGGAAGCTGCAGGAGGTGAAAAGGGGTAGGCCGGCGCAGGAGAGGGCGACGTAATTGTTGAAGCCGGCACTGGGCGTGATGGTGACGGCGACCGTGCCCGCGACACCGGCGTCGAGATTGAGCGTGGCGGGCGCGGCGGAGAGCGAGAAGTCCGGCGCGGCTGCCTCGGCGGTGACGTTCGCGGGCGCAGAGGTCGATGCGGCGGCGGTTTGCGTGCCGCTGTAGACGGCGCGCACGGCACCAGCACCAGCGGGCAGGGCGGAGACGGTGAGGCTGGCGCTGCCATCCGCGGCAACGAAGGCAGAGCCGAGCGAGTGGGGCTGGCCGCTGCTGTCTGTTTCTTCAAAGGTGACGCTGCCACCAGCCGCTGCAGATTGCGGCGCGGGCGAGACGTGCACGGTCAAAATGGTTTTGCCGGAGGCGTCGCTGGCTGGCGCGGTGGTCAGCGCCGTGGTGGTGGCAACGGCCGTAGGAGACTGGCCGAAGGCGGCAGACGCGAGTGCGAGAACGGCAGCGGCAACCGGAAGCGCGCGGACGAACCAGCGCGAAGACGACAGGGTACTGCGCGAAGCTGACTGCAAATCCAAATCCCTCGTTGAGCCGAGACGGAGTAACGCACTACCGAAACGGGGTGTAGGGGTATTGTATCTGCGCCGGCCGGGAAATGGCTGGCTGAGCGAGTTCCGCTGCTTCGCCGGGGTGGGCTGGCCAGCTCAATGCTGCAGCGAGGTCCAGGTTCGGCGGCCGGCTCCGGGAGGAATCGGGAGTATGTGGCTTACTCTGAATCGGCGTAACGTTTTCTCGAATCCGACGCGGCACTCTTTGGAGGCACTCCGTAATGTCATTCCGATCAACTTTCCGGTCCTCAGTCTTGCGATCAGGGTTTCGCTTCCTGCTAGCTGCTGCGACGCTGGCCGCGTGCCTGACGCCGCTTCAGGCGCAGCAGGGCCCGGTGGTGATGGAGCACGATGGCAGCACGGTGATGTTTGAGCCGTATGCGCCGAACATCATCCGAGTGACGCTGAGCCTGCAGCACGATCCCGCGGCGGCCGCGCCGGGCTATGGCTTTGTCGCGAAGCCGGACAGCGATGGTTGGACGCACACGACGGACGAACGTGGCGATACCTACCGGTCGTCGCGGCTGGTAGTGACGCTCGATGCGAGCCACCATGGCGGCAAGCCGAGCTTGACGCAATCGGACATCAGAAAGTTTTTCACCGGCTCCACACCGGGAGCGCACATCCGCATCACGACGCCGGAGGGCGCGACGCTGCTGGACATGGTGGGATGGCAGCAATCGGTGCCTAACCATAAGGACGGCAATGCCGACATTCTGTACGACAAGCGGCCGGCGGATGAGGCGTTCTTTCGAGTAGGCGCGACGTTCGGGTCGCCGCCGGATGAGCACTACTACGGACTGGGCCAGGACCAGCATGGCTTTCTCGATCATCGCGGCCACACCGTAGCGTGCTGGCACGACTACGACGCGACCGGCGGCCCCAGCTTTTGTGTACCGTTTGCGGTTACGAATAAGGGCTACGGGCTGGTTTGGGACAACCCCTCGAAGACCACCGTGGAACCCGGCTTCAACGAGCAGACCAAGTGGACCTCCCAGGTGGGGAACCGGGTGTCGTTCTTCGTGATCGCGGGACGGACTACGGATGAGATTTACGAGGGCTACCGCAAGCTGACCGGTGCGACGCCGATGCTGCCCAAGGCGGCGTACGGGTTTATCCAGTGCAAGCAGCGCTACATGACGCAGGACGAACTGCTGGCGGTGGCGAAGGGCTATCGCGAACGGCATCTGCCGCTCGATGTTCTGGTCGTGGACTGGTTCTACTACACGAAGATGGGCCAGTTCGACATGGACCCGGTGAAGTGGCCGGACCCCGCGGCGATGAACAAGCAACTACACGCACAAGGGATTCAGACCATGATCAGCGTGTGGCCGCGTGTCACCGAGGGCTCGCGCTACTACGATTTCGTGCTGAAGAAGGGCTGGTTCGAGCACCTGGCCGATGGCACGCCGACCAATGGTCTGCCCTATGACAAGGCGGGCTCGGATATCGACACGACGAATCCCGACGCGGCGCTCTGGTACTGGGGCATCATTCGCGACAACATGGTGTCAAAGGGCTTCGATTCCTTCTGGGCGGATGAGACGGAGCCGGATCTGCCGCCGAACGGGAGCTACTTTTCCATCGGGCCGGGCACGCGGTACTTCAATGTGTATCCGCTATTTCACACGGCATCGATCTATGACGGGTTCCGGCGCGACCTGAAGACGCGTGCGCTGGTGCTTTCGCGCGATGCGTACCTGGGCGCGCAGCGCAACGGGACGATGTTCTGGTCGTCGGATATCTCTCCGACATGGAACACGCTGCAGCGGCAGGTCCCGACCGGGCTGGACGTGACGGCGTCGGGCATTGCGTACTGGGGCAACGACATTGGCGGATGGCAGTACCTGCCCTATCGCCACGTGCCCCTGCACACGCCGCTGCTCGATCCGTCGGATGCGCGCGACAACGTGGGTCAGTACGACGACTATCCGGAGCTGTACACGCGGTGGTTCGAGTACGGCGTCTTCCAGCCAAACTTCCGCACGCATGGCAGCCGCAACCACAACGAGGTGTGGTCGTATGGCAAGCAGGCGGAGCCGATTCTGGAGAAGTATCTGCGGCTGCGCTACCAGTTGATGCCGTATATCTACTCGCTCGGCTACAGGACGCATGAGACAGGCGCGCCATACATGCGGGCGTTGTTCATGGACTTCCCCAACGATCCGGCGGTGGCGGATCTGGGCGATGAATACATGTTCGGACCCGACCTGCTGGTAGCGCCGGTGACGGAGCAGGGCGCGACGACGAAGCGGGTGTATCTGCCGGCCGGCACGGACTGGTACAACTACTGGACCAACGAGCGACTGCACGGCGGCCAGTGGATGGAGGCGAGTGCGCCTATCGATACGATTACACTGTTCGTGCGGGCTGGTTCGATCCTGCCGCAGGGCGCGCCGGTGGAGAATACGTCGCAGCTACAGCGACTTGAAAAACTGCGTGTCTATCCCGGCGCGGATGCGGATTTCACCCTCTATAACGACGATGGCAAGAGTTATGCGTACGAGAAGGGTGAGAGCCAGATCACGCACCTGCACTGGGACGACGCGGCGCAGAAGCTGACCCATACGGGGGCCGTAGCATGGGGGGAATCGGACGTGGACTTGATCGAGGTAGTGGGAGCAAAGTAGCGGCCTGCTAATTCCAGCCCGATCTGCTGTAACCGGGATGGCTCCGGCAGCGTCCTATGCGCTGCCGGGAGGACGGGGATGCGCTATTTCAGGACGGGAATCAGGATGGGCGTGCTGCTGGCCGGGGCGCTCGTCCTTACCGCGGCGCTGCTGGCGGAAAATCAGCAACTCAAGCTCAACCCGCACCTGGACTACAACAGCGACCGCGTGGACGGCCCGCTGGTGACCGGCAACGATACGCAGACCGGAGTAGTGGCCGGCAAGCCGAACTACGTGATGATCTATGGCGAGGGCTGCTTCAACTCCAAGCGGCAGGCGCGGCGTACAGTTGCTCTCTCGAAGCGCTATCAGGACAAGGTGAACTTCGTCATCATCGATCTGGACAAGCCGCAATCCCCGGCGCAGCTCAAGCTGGTGCAGAGCTATTACGAAGGCTCGATCCCGGATCTGGTTGTGCTGGATAGCAATGGTAAGGCTGTCTACAACCAGGCGGGCGAGCAAACGGAAGAAGTGCTGAGCCACATCTTCGATACGTTACTCGGGGACCATGCACTGCAGGAGAGACACTAAAGCCGTATGGTGCAGGCGTTGGCGCAAGAGATGGAGTGGATTGCACGCATCCTCAGGGGTGAGCGCGATCTGTTTCATGAGCTGATCCGGCCCTATGAGCGCACCGTCTTCCTGACGGCAGTGTCGGTGCTGCGCGATTCGACGGAGGCGGAGGATGCGGCGCAGGAGGCGATGATCAAGGCCTATCGCGGGCTGGGAAGCTTCCGCGGCGATGCGAAGTTCAGCACCTGGCTGACCACGATCACGCTCAACGAAGCGCGCAGCCGTCTGCGCAAAACGGCGAGGGTGCGGGTGGAATCGCTCGACGATCCGGGGCAGGAGGAGGACTACACACCCTTCCTGGTGGCCGACTGGCGCGAGATACCGAGCGAGACGCTGGAGCGCGAGGAGCTTGCGGGGCAGATCCAGCGAGCGATCGAGGGTTTGCCACCGAGCTATCGAGAGGTTTTTCTCCTGCGGGATA
>JAUTWX010000476.1 GCA_030838385.1 Acidobacteriaceae bacterium | reverse complement strand
CCCCATCAGCGCCCACGCCTTCTCGCTCACCGAGCAGTAGGCCAGCCCCGGCGGAATCATCACCGCCTTCTGCGAGCCGCCGATCATGATGTCCACACCCCACGCATCGGCGTCGAAGTGGGTCGTGCCCAGACCGGTGATGGCGTCCACCACCAGCACTGCGTCACTCTTGGCATCTTTCAGCAGCTTCGCCACGCCTTCGACATCGTGCCGCGTGCCGGTGGAAGATTCATTCGCCTGCATGTAGACAGCGCGCGTCTCGACCTTCAGCGCAGCCTTCACCGCGTCCAGCGAGAAGGTCTGCCCGTAGGGCACGCTCACCAGGTCCACATCGCAGTTGTAGGCCTTCGCGATACCGGTCCAGCGCTCACCGAATTTGCCTGCAGAGAGCACCAGCACACGATCGCCCGGCGAGGTGATGTTCGCGACCGAGGCCTCCATGATGCCGCTGCCCGAACAGGCCATCAGGATCACGTCATTCTTCGTGCCGATGAATGTGCGCAACTGCTCCAGCACCCGCTGGTAGAGCGCGCGAAACTCCGGCGTGCGGTGGTGCAGGTCGGCCGCGGCCATGGCAAACTGTGCGGCGGGAAGCAGAGGCGTAGGACCGGGCGTAAAGAGGCGCGTCTTTCGAATCATGTCTGTGCGGTTTCCTTGACTTCTATTCTATCGAGTGCGGCGATCTTTATACTGGTGAGTTGGCGTTCGCTACAGCAGTCCAGCCAAGAGCGAGGCAGGAGACGAAACGCATGACCCTTCAGGAGCGCATCCAGCAGGATACCGTCGCGGCCATGAAAGAACGGGCGCAATTGAAGCTCGATGTCCTGCGCATGGTGAAGGCGGCGATCAAGAACAAGGAGATTGAGAAGCGCGCTCCGCTGACCGAGCCTGAAGTGCTGCAGACGCTCACCACGCTGATCAAGCAGCGCCGCGACTCTATCGAGGCGTTCACCAAAGGCAATCGTCCCGAGCTGGCCGAAAAGGAAGCCACCGAGATCAAGGTGATCGAGGGCTACATGCCACAGCAGGCCGACGAGTCGAAGGTGCGCTCACTCGTAGAGGCCACCATCGCGGAGATGAGTTCAGCCGGCAAGCGTCCCACGACGAAAGAGATGGGCCTCGTCATCAAGGACGTGCAGGCGAAGATCGCCGCCACCGGCCTCCGTGCCGAGGGCAGGCAGATCAGCGAAATCGTGAAGGCCGAGCTGGCAAAGCCTTAGTTGGCCAGGCTGGGAATCAGGAGTTAGGGTTCCAGATATCCACGTGCCATTTCCAGCGGCTGTCTTCCTGCTGCCAGTACACGACGTACTTCACCTCTAACTGGCTGGCAGCCTGCCCTCCCGGCTCGATCACAAGAATCGCCCGTCCAATCTCAACCGCTCCATCGCCTGCATTACGTCGATGGATTCCAGTACGGCAGACTTCGCGTTCGTCGATCGAACCATATTTGACCAGAAATCCTTGACCGCTTTGCGGCCGCTGATCATCGGTGCGCCCGGCGGAAGGATGCGTGCGCCTGAGGTGTATATGTCGTCGAGAGCCTCGAAGTTCCGCTTGGCGAACACCTCTGTGCAGAAACGGTCGTTTGTCTCCGCCATTGCGAGACGTATCTGCTGCAGTTGCGGTTGCACTGTGGTCGACATAGCGCGTGACGGTAGCACGGCGGTCTGACATTTGTAAATCAACTTCAGCGAAGATGATCGAGCGGCGCGGAGGTGGGCAAAAGGCAAATACTTGCCCCGGCCGATTTCTAATGCAGGGACGCTGGTGAAGACGGCGCCGCATTGTCCACCACCTTCACGCCATCCAGAATCCGCACATCCGCGTGCGTCTTCTCAAAGTGGGTGTTGGCCAGCGACATCGAAATATCCCGCGCGATGAAGAACAGCACACGGATCCTGAACTCCGTGCCAAAGCTCACTGGGAACCACACCCCATCCGGCTCGCGATCGTAGGTGACGGAAAATCCCAGCCCCGGCAGATTCGTGCCCAGCAGCGTGCGCACGGCCAGGGGTATCTTGCGCGACATCTCGGTGTACACCACCACCGGCTCAAACTCGTGAGTGTCAATGAACGCTTCGCCCTTCCAGTCGAAATCGTCCTTATCTTTCGGCCGAAAGCTCACGCGGTACACGTCGCGGCCATTCGTCGTCTGTCGTCCTTCAAGCTTGAACAGGTAATGCGACTGCTGCTTGGTTGTCAGCGGAAAAAGTTCTCTGGCCAGACCGTCCTTCGGGGCTTCCTGCCTTTGATCCGCGCTTGTCTGAGTGTTCCCGTGTTCCCCAGTCTCTTTTGGGCCCTCATTGGTGAGGTACGTCCGCAGGTTCTCCACCAGATCGACGTCCATCCCATCGAGGTCTTCCTTCTCCGTCTTGACTTTCTTCTGTTTCCGCTCGGAATCATCGTGTTCCTGCAGCGTCGTGTAGTGGACGTAATGTCCCTTCTGCCATACACGCCCAACCAGCGTCAGCAACTCCTGGTGCGAACCCTTGGCCTGCGGACTCACTCGGTTGTCCGTCGCCTCCTCGCACATCACCCTACCGCCTGGCTTCCGAGAGACGGTGCGGACGTGCTGCAAGTAGATGTAGTGGGTGCGTGCCGCTCCGGTGCGGTCCTGGTTGGCTGCGACCTTCGCCATGATCTGGTCCGCGGTCAGCGCGGCAGGTGCTGCGGTTTGAGCGGTGGTTGGACCAGTCGTCTGCGCCACAAGGGCGAGACCGGCCAACACAGCAATCGCGGCAGCAAGCAGGAGACGGCGCATGATGCCATTCTCTACGCCTGCAGATCGCCGCCGGTTCCCTGATTCGGCGGATAACTATTCAGGAGTCACGCGGACAAAACAGTTCTCCGGCAGCTCGCCTTCCAGCAAATGCACCACGCCGTTCTTCACAAAGCCCTTCAGCGCCCGCGGCTTCTCGACAGAATTCGTGCGCTTTTCGGCTGATTGCGCCGTGGGCGGTCTCTCTGCCTGCGTGGCCGCCGTCGCTCTGGTCTCCGTCGGTCTGGGCCGCGTAGTGGTTGAGGTCACCAGATGTGGCCGTGTCGCAGCGGAGGACACAGCAGCGGAGGACGTGGACGAGATCGCCTGGCCACCGCCCTCACGTCCACCCAGCTCCCGGACGATCTTTCCCGTCCCGCGGTCCATCGCCTGGTTGGCCAGCGCGTCGGCGCGCTTGTTCTTGCCCCGCAGCACATGCTGGATCTCGAACCGCTCCAGTCCCGCCACGCGCCGCTTCGCCTCTTCCCAGAGCGGCCGCAGGTCCGGGCTGTTCACCCGGTACTGCCCCTTCATCTGCTTCACCATCAGCTCGGAGTCGGCCACCACCCGCAGCCGCGGATATCCGTGGGCCAGCGCATATTCGAGCGCCGCCAACAGCCCGGAGTACTCGGCAAAATTGTTCGTCTTTACGCCCAGGAACTCGCTTAGATCGGCGATGGGATGGCCCGCCGCGTCTTCAATCGAAACGCCATAGCCCGAAGGCCCAGGATTGCCGCGCGATCCGCCATCGCAATACGCGACGATCCCGCTGCTCAGTGCTGCATCTGTCATGAGTCGAGTGTATTGGAGTCGCCCTTGTGCAATGTGTGATTTGGCGTGTGGCCCGACATCGTTGCATCGGCATCCTGGCCGCCGTTACGCAATCTTCCTAATCGAAGCCCACCCCGAAAACCCGTCGGATTGTCACCGGGTTGTCATTTTCTGCTACCGAAACACATACTTCTGCGTCCTCTTTCCAAGGGGAACGTCTATCTTGCAGAGGACGTATCTCCCGTAAGAGGTGTACGCACGATGGGAAGCGAAGTACTCCGTATCCAGCCTGGGCTTCAATCTGGGCCGCTCGGCACAACCCTCCCGGCTAACCGCACCAGCCAGACGTGGCCCCGCCGGGGTCTGCAAACACGCACCGGCGGCGGCATGAGTCCGGAGGACCGCACCTCCGAAACCGAGCTGATCCGCCAAGCCCAGAAAGGCTCCCGGCAAGCCTTTGACACGCTGGTCCGCCAGTACGATCAGGCCGTGCTGCGCCTCGCCCTGCACCTGCTCGGCTCGGAAACCGACGCCCAGGACATCGCGCAGGAGGCTTTCCTCAAGGCCTACCGCTACCTCGGGAACTTCCGCTTCGAATGCTCCTTTTACACCTGGATCTACCGCATCGTGAC
>JAUTWX010000439.1 GCA_030838385.1 Acidobacteriaceae bacterium | reverse complement strand
GGATCCATCTCGACGGAGGCGACGGTCTCCTCCACCAGTTTCATTGCCTCGGTCTCGTCGCCGACGAAAAGGGCTGCGGTCTGATAGAGCTCGCGGGCGGCGGATTCAATCAGGGCGCTGTCGTTACAGTCGGTACAGTCTGTCTCTGGGTCGGAAATAGCTGTCTGCATCTCGGCCACGGTGCCTCCATTCGCCTGTCGGCTAAGGTATTGGTTGTTCTTTCATCCTCAGCCACGCCGGGTCGCGCGTCAACCGCATGGGGTTGAAATGCGTTTGCTCGGGCGTGAACGGATTTTCGTGCGGCTTTCATACGCTGACCAGCGCGTATCCTGTATCAAAGGAAGGTCTTCCGAAAACCTCTTCCGCACTGAACGGTCCCTCGTCCCGCCAGCATGACTGCACAACAGCCAAAACGAGAGCAGCTCTTCTTCAGCCGCGATGAGTCCTGGCTGCGCTTCAACGGGCGCGTCCTGCAGGAAGCGGAGGACGCCAGCAACCCCCTGTTGGAGCGGGTGAAGTTCCTCGCCATCACCGCTTCGAACCTGGACGAATTTGTCGAAATCCGGGTGGCCGGCGTGATGCAGCGCATTGAAGATGGCTACAACGAAGTGGGCCCCGACGGGCTGACGCCGGAGCAGACCTTCGAGCGCGACACCTCCGAGCTGCGCACCTTCGTCGAAAGCCAGTATCGGTGCTGGAACCAGTCGTTGCGGCCCGCACTGCATGCCGCCGGCATCCGCGTGCTGGACTATGCGCAGATGACCGGCGAGCAACTGGAGCACGCCTCGCAGTTCTACCAGCGCGAGGTGGACCCGCTGCTGACCCCCATCACCATCGACCCCGCGCATCCCTTTCCCCGGGTGCTGAACAAGGCGCTCTGCCTGGCCCTGCTGTTGCACAGCAAGCGCAAGCGCGCCGCCGGTGCAGTTCTGGGCGTAGTCACAGTGCCGCGTGCGTTGCCCCGACTGGTTCCTGTACCGTCCACCGGCGGCACTATCGACTACATCTTTCTCCACGAGCTGATCGAAGCCCACGCCGGGCGCATGTATCGCGGCTACGAGGTGCTGGCCACCGCGGCCTTCCGAGTAACACGCAACAGTAATTTGTATCTGCAGGAAGAGGAAACGCGCTCTCTCCTCGAAAGCGTGCGCACGGAGCTGCACAACCGCCGTAAAGGCGACGCGGTGCGGCTGGAGGTCGAAGAGGGCGCCGACCCCGACATCATCGACCGGCTGCGCGTGAACTTCGAGGTGGACGAATCGCAGGTGGTGCGCACCGATGGGCCAGTGAACCTGTCGCGGGTGATGACGCTTTACACCGACACGCCGCGGCCCGATCTGAAATATGCGCCGTTCGCGCCGCGCGAGCTGCGCCTGAACCGGCGCTCGGCAAACATCTTCGAGGAGATCCAGCACCGCGACATCCTGCTGCACCACCCCTACGATTCCTACGACGGCGTAGTGAGCTTCATCGAAGCCGCCGCGGAAGATCCCGTGGTGCTCTCGATGAAACAGACGCTCTATCGCACCTCGGCGGATTCGCCCATGTTCACGGCGCTGATTGAAGCCGCGCAGTCGAAGGAAGTCACTGTCGTGGTCGAGTTGATGGCGCGCTTCGACGAAGCGTCGAACATCCGCTGGGCGCGCAACCTCGAAGATGCCGGTGTGCAGGTCTTTCATGGCATCGTCGGGCTGAAGACGCACTGCAAGCTGGCCCTGATGGTGCGGCGCGATGAGGACGGCGTGACCCGCCGCTACGGTCACCTGGGCACGGGGAACTACAACCCAAACACGGCGCGCTTCTACACCGACATCAGCCTGCTGACCTGCGATCCGGCGATCACAGCGAGCATGCAGGCGGTCTTCAATTACCTGACCGCGCATTCGGAGTCGGACGACTACTCGCCGTTGCTGGTGGCGCCGCTCACGCTGGCCGAGCAGTCCATCCAACTGATCCGCCGCGAGGCCGAGCATGCGCGCAAGGGCCGGCCGGCGCGCATCATCGCCAAGATGAATTCGCTGCTCGAAAAGAGCATCGTCGAAGCGCTCTATGAGGCATCGCAGGCAGGCGTGGAGATCGACCTGATCGTGCGCGGCATCTGCTCCCTGCGGCCTGGAGTGAAGGGATTGAGCGAACGTATCCGGGTGCGCTCCTTGGTGGGCCGCTTCCTGGAGCACAGCCGCATCTTCTACTTCGCCAACGGCGGCGAGGAAACCGTGTACTGCGGGAGCGCCGATTGGATGCCGCGCAATCTCTTCGAGCGCTGCGAGGTGCTCTTCCCGGTGAACGATGCGCAGCTCCGCGCACGGCTGAAGGATGAGATCCTGGCCGCTTATCTGGCGGATACGGCCAAGACCCGCATGCTGGAGTCGAATGGCGACTACCGGCGCGCCCGCCCGGCAAGCGGCAAAACCGCATTTTCCGCACAGGAGTTCTTCATGCAACTCGCCGAAGGCCGCGTGGCCGCGGACCAGATACCGCCTCCGGTCGAGATGAAGGAAGCCGCAGCCGTGAATCCGGCACGCGCGAAATCTGCGCCGAGCAAGAAAACCAGTCGGACGGTTCCCCGCCCTTCTGCGCGCGACGTGCCTGCTGCGTCCCGCCCTGAAGCATGAGCTGCGGATCTGTTGCATCCACTCGCGCGAACCTGAATTCGTTTTTGCGGCATAGCATAGATAGATTGTTTGGAGCCGCACGTCACCGGGATCGCGGGCACCCCGTCTGTATCGCTGCACATTTCTTTTTCGGACAGCCTCTCATGCTGATTCCGTTCCGCACCCTGCTTGCCGGCGCACTCGCGCTCGGCACCGTCACGCTGGCGCACGCGCAGTCGTCCACCTGGAAGATCGACCCGGCCCACTCCGCGGCGGAATTTACGGTTCGCCACATGGGGCTGTCGAATGTTCATGGACGCTTTGGCGGTGTCACCGGACAGATCACCCTTGACCCGACAGACCTGAGCAAGTCGTCGGTCAAGGCGACGATCGATACGACCACGGTCGATACCGGCGTCGCGCCGCGCGACACAGACTTGAAGAGTCCGAACTTTTTTGAAGTCGCGAAGTATCCCACCATGACCTTCGTCAGCAAGAGCGTGACGAAGAATGGCGACGGCTACACCGTCGCCGGCGATCTGACGATGCACGGCGTAATCAAACAGGTGATTCTGGCGATGGACTCGCCTTCCAAGGAACTGGCTATGGGAAAGCAGACGCGCCGCGGCTTCGATGCCACGACTTCCATTCATCGCCAGGACTTCGGCCTGAACTGGGGCGGCGCGCTGAAGTCCGGCGATGCCATGATCGGCGATGATGTAAAGGTGACGCTCGAAGTCGAGGCGGTCAAGGAATAGGCCGCCACGAAGCCGAGCTGGGCCAGGAGGGAGTGGAGCATGGAGCACGACGTTCTTGTAGCGCAGCAGTTCGGTGCGACGGCGCGCGCGTATCTGGATAGCGTGACGCACGCCACCGGTGAAGATCTGGGAATGCTCGGGGCTGAGATTGCCACAGTACCCGATGCGGTCGTGCTCGACCTGGGATGCGGAGCCGGCCACGCGAGCTTTGCCGTGGCACCGCACGCGGCGTCGGTGACAGCCTACGACCTGACCGCCCAGATGCTCGCCGTAGTGCAGCGAGAAGCCGCGGCACGCAGGCTCAGGAACATCACCACTGTCCAGGGCATGGCTGAGGTGCTGCCCTTCGCCGACGCGCATTTCGATCGTGTGATCAGCCGTTACAGCGCGCACCACTGGCGTGACGTGCCCGCGGCATTGCGCGAGGTCCGGCGTGTCCTGAAACCGGGTGGCCAAGCGCTGCTGATCGACACGGCCGGAGGCGAGACTCCGCTGCTCGACACGCATCTGCAGGCAGTGGAGATTCTGCGCGACCCGTCGCACATCCGCGACTACAGCGTGCGGGAGTGGCTGGCGCTCTTCGGTGAGGCAGGCCTTACCGCGAGCGTGCGTCAGGAATGGCCAGTGAAGATCGAGTTCTCCAGTTGGGTCGAGCGGCAGCGCACGTCGCCGGAACGCGTCGCGGCCATCCACGCGCTGTGGGGCGCGGCGCCGGATGAGGTGCGCGGCTTCTTTGATGTGCAGCCGGATAGTTCGTTCACCCTGCAAAAAGTGCTGATCGCTGCCCAGCGCTAGGGCGACCTGCGTCGCGCGCTCGTGCCGCTACACTGAAGTTTGCTGCGCTTCCCTCACACGCTGCTGCGGTACTGGCACCTCCTGAGCCTGGATGCGCCCACGGTGGCTGCGCTATGGTGCTGGGCCTTCGGACGCGCGGCGCGGCTGTGGCTCGCGCCCTGGCTTCCCGTCGCTCTCGCGCTCGGCACATGGTTGTTTTATGTGGCGGACCGGCTGCTGGATGCGCGGCTCTCCCCCAAGGCGTCACTGCAGGAGCGCCATCGGTTCCATCATCGTCATCGCCGATGGTTCTTGGGCATCACCGCTCCGGTAGCCCTAGTTCTGGCACTGCTCATCGCGCGCATGCCACGCTCCCTGATCACGTCGTACTGCGTTCTCGGCGCGCTGTCGCTGCTTTACCTGGGTCTGGTGCACCTGCCGGCACGCGCACGGGGCAAATCGCTCTACTATTTTCCCAAGGAGTTCGTCGTCGCCCTGCTGTTTGCAGCCGCCTCGGCGCTGCCCGCCTGGGATGAAGCGCGCCGGCGCGCGAGGGGGATGCCGCGGCATCATCCGCTGCTGCTGCTCTGTCCGAGATTTGCCGCTCTCTGCTGGCTGAACTGCGGTGCCATCGAGGACTGGGAGCAGCACCGCCGCGGTTGGCGCATCCAGTGGCTTGCGGTGCTGACGATTGCCGCCACTTCCGCCGCTCTCTTCGAGTTGATGAACCGGCCAGCGCGCTGGCTGGCCCTTGCCGCAGTATCGAGCGCCGTGATCTTTCTGGGGCTCGACCGTTCCCGGCTGACCGCCGCGGGACGGCGCATCGCAGCCGATCTCGCCCTGCTGACCCCCCTCATCCTGCCCATCGCCGCGCGGCTCACGCGATGAACGAACCCGCGCGATTTGACCGTCTGGCGCGCCTCTACCGTTGGATAGAATACTTTAGCTTTGGCTCGTATCTGCAACAATGCAGGATGTTGCGCATTGTAGAGATAGTTGCCTCCCCGCGGGCACTGGTGTACGGCGATGGCGATTTCCGGTTCCTTGCGGAGCTGGTGCGGCGAGCGCCTGAGATGCAGGTCGCGGCAGTCGACGCGAGCGGCGAGATGCTTCGCCAGGCCGCGAAGCGGCTGTCGTCGGACGCGCACGTGCGGCTGGAGCAGGCGGATGCGCTTGCGTGCGAGGTGGGAGCGTTTCCGGAAGCGCCCTTTGACCTGGTTGTCAGCCACTTCTTTCTCGACTGCTTCGATGAAGCGGAATTGGCCGTGCTGGCGGCGCATGTGAATGCCGCCGCGGGCGAAGGCGCGGTGTGGGTGGTGTCCGATTTTTCCATTCCAAGACTGCCTGTAGCGCGACAAGTGGGATGGCTGGTGGTGAGCGGCCTCTATCTCGCCTTCAGGCTGCTGACCGGGCTCAGGACGCGGCGGCTGCCGGACCACGGACGCGTGATGCGCGACTCCGGCTGGAGACTCGAGGATCGGCGGGCCCTGCTGCTGGGTTTACTGGTGAGCGAACGCTGGCGACGGTCCTACCGGATGAATGACGGAGAGCAGCACATGAATATGCCAAGCAACGCGGAGGCGAGGCTGCCGCCATCCCACAGAATATGATCGCGTCTTCTCTCAATTCCGGTTTTGATTCTCTGCGACTGGGCGGCTTTCCCGGCACTCCGCCGGATGTCCTGCCCGATCCGTACCCGCCGCCCGATCCGGAACCGGACGGCCCCGGATTCCCCGAGCCCGATCCCGATCCTGCGCCGCTCGATCCGGAACCGAAACCGGTGCCAGTGAACCGGGATTAACTGGGAGCTACTGAGCCTTCGTCTTCTTCGCCACATCGGCGGGCAGCGAGCTATTCCGGTTCTTGAGCCATTCCAGCGACACGCTCTGACCCGCCTTCCTGGCAGGCTGATTCTTGAGGCTGGGCATGTAGATTTCTAGGCCCGCCTGCGCCGTCATCCGCGTATCGCCGTTCACCAACTGGTTTTGATAGTTCACCAGGTCAAGATCGAACCACGGCTCGTCGGCTGCGTCGATCATGGTCAGGTCGGCGTGGTGCATGGTTAGCTTGCCGAAGTTGAGCGCGCCATTGCGGAAGCGAAGAAAGTTATGCCATTGCGCCAGTTTGGTCGGCTCATTGGGCGCATTGCCGTAGATAACTTCAATGTCCGGGAACTTGACGCGCACGGTGGTCAATTGGCCGCGAATATGCGGCGGCGGCAGCAGCTTTTCCGTGTCGAAGATGATGTCGTTGCCGGAGATGTTGACACCAGCCACATTGGTGGAGTGCACCAGGTCGGAGAGCTTAACGTCGAAGGTGCCCAGCAATCCCTTCATCGGTACTTTGAGAACCGAAATGTGCTGCACGTGCAGGCGCACCAGACCGTCGGGCGTCGCTGCGAGCGAGCCAACAATCTCGATGGGTAGCGGAATCACCTTCTTCACCGTGCCGCGAATCTTGACCAAGTCACCTTCGGGTTGAATGTCGATGTTCTTGAGCGGCGTGTCCTGAGCGGCGGTGTAGTTGAGGTATTTGCCGATGTCGCCGATGTTGGCGTGAATGACGCCCTTGTCGATCTGCAGGATGAAGGAGTCCGGCTCGTCGAAGGAGGGATTAACGTTCTGCTTCGTTCGAACCATCCGGCCGGAGATCCAGACGATGTAGATTCGAAAATCCGGTCCCTTGCGGAGCATGATGTTGTGGGCGTAGACCAGCGTCGGCGCCAGGTCATCACCGGACGAAGTCTGGGATGCGGGCGTGATCGAGGCAGCGTTCCCTGAGGAGCTTTCAGCCCCAGAGGAGGCCTGCCGTCGCATGGCGAACCATCCCAGGAGGCAGCCGAGAAGCAGCGCGAGGATAACGGCTCCGATTACAGAAAAGCGTCGGGCAACGTTCACGGCGCCATTTTATCGGTGAATCACTCTTCCCCGGAGCAGCAAAACCGTCCTCAGCCATCACTCCCGACCTTAAAGCGAATTGTTACAATGAGGTTACAGCGTCCGGCGAGCGCGTCTCGCGGGTACCAATGATCCTTCCTATGATCCTTTACATTCTTCGTCATGCAAGTGCCGGATCACGCCGGCGAAATCCTCTGTTCGACCGTAGACGTGGCCTGGATAGAGAGGGTAAGCAGCAATGCCTGCTGATTGGCGCGTACCTGAACGCGATCGGCGTAAATTTTGACGCGATCGTCTCGAGTCCGCTGAAGCGCTCGCTCCAGACAGCCTCACTGGTGGCGACGGAGATTGGCTTTGAGCAGAAGATCGCCGCCGATGCGAGCCTGGAGCCCAGCGGCAAATTCGCCGACTTCGAAACCATGCTCGGAAAACATGCCGGCCAGGAGATCGTTCTGGTGGTGGGCCACAATCCGAATCTCTCGCAGTTCGCCGGCGCGCTGATTTCGGCGCAGCGTGGGGCACGGGCCAACCTGCGGCTGCGCAAGGGAGCCCTGGCGCGCATCGATGTGAGCCGGCGTCCCGCGCAGTTGTTGGGCCTGGTCGATACCCGGGCGCTGCGCCAGTTTCAGGCCAGCGTGGCGAAGAGCTCGCGGCGGAAGACTTCGCGGAAGTAGGCGGCTTCCTTGCGCAGCGACCACAACTCCAGCTCCGCGCCGGTGCGGCCGGGCTGGATCGTCAACACCACACGTTTCGGATAGGCGTGGACGGTCACCCGCAGCACATCGCTGGCGCGATCCTGGTTGAGCGCCACGGCGAGACGCAGCAGCACGATGGCGCGCTTCACGGACTCGTGGTCGGCGGCAGCGATGTAGCGGAAGGCCCGATCCTGCGGCGCTGGCCGTGACTTGCCCAGATAGCGCGCAATGCCGGAGACGATGGAGCGCTGCTGCGGCGTGAAGCCGTACAGCTCAGAGCCGGCGATCACATACTGCGTGTGGCGATGGTGGCCCTGGTAGTTGATGTACTTGCCCACATCGCGCATCATGGCCGCGGCTTCCAGCCATTGGCGATACTCGGCGGGCAGTCCATGCATCGCTTGCAGATCACGGAAGAGTTGTGCCGCGTGCGCGCGAACCGGCTCGGCCTGCCGCGGGTCGACGCCGTAGCGCTTGCAGGTGGCAAGCACGCTTTCCCAGCGGTCGCGCTCGAATTGCTGATGCGCGCTGGTGCGCGCGTCCCGCTCGGCCAGCATCTGGGCGAGGACACCGTCGCGCAATCCGAGATCGGAGTAGCGGAAGCCGCCGAGTCCGAGGTGCTCCAGCAGCTCGGTATACACTTCCGCGCCGGCCACGATGATCTCCGCTCGCCGCGGGCCTACACCGGGCAGCTTGCTACGCTCCTGGTTGGTCATCTTCGGCAATCTGGTGGCGAGGCGGCGCAAAGCGCGCGTCTCCGCCGTGCGGGCGATCTGCTTCGAACGCCCGGCCGGCCGGCCTCCGGATCTCGCAAGCACACTGCTGGCCTGAACCAGGGCCGCGGCCGTGCCCGACGTGGCAATGACCGGCACGCGCGATAACCCCGCGAAGCGCTTTCCGGCACGGCCCAGCTCGCGGCGGATGAACCGCTTCATGCTCGCGATATCTTCCGCTGCCGGCGGATCGAGCTCGTGCAGAAACTCCTCGGTCAGGCGCACGGCGCCCAGCGGCAGGCTCATGGTCTCGACAATGCGCTTGCGGTCCGACAGCGTGATCTCGCACGAGCCGCCGCCGAGATCGACCAGCAGGCAGCGGCCGCGCGTGCCCGTTTCGCGCATGACACCGCGATGGATGAGCCGCGCCTCTTCCAGTCCGGAGATGATTTCCAGATCCCAGCCTGTCTCCGACTTCACCCAGGCAACGAAGGCCTGCGCGTTGCGCGCATCGCGCAGCGCCGCGGTGGCAACAGCGCGCACGCGATCCGCGGCCGCCTGCTGCACCGCCTTGTAGAAGCGCTTGAGCGTGCGCAGCGTGCTGGCCATCGCATCTGGCGAAATCGTGCCGCTCTCAAAGACGCTGGCGCCTAGCCGTGTAACTTCGCGGTCTTCGTGCAGAACTTTGAGGCGATGGTTTTCGATGCGGGCAATCTTCAGCCGGCAGGAATTCGATCCGACGTCGATCGCAGCGAGGATCTGCATTCTGCGCATGGAACCTTACATTAACTTGATTTCTTCGCCGTAGCACGCGGCGATCGCGTGCGGCGCGGCTGCAAAGCCCGCCACTCGCCGACGAAACGGCGACCCATTGTCGCAGTGATGCGCAGCGCACGCTCGTAGGCTTGCTGCGCACGCGCTTCGAGCTCCGCCTGCAGCAACGCGCCATTTTTTCCCAGCGCTTCCCGCGCCTCTTCCGCCACAACCACCCAGTCGTGCCATTCGCCGATGGTGTCCTGCACTCGCTTGACTGCTTTCGCCATGGCCACGGCCGACTGATCGTTATCATCCGACTCCGCGACATAGCGCGCCTTCTTTGCGCCCTTGCGGAAGTCATGCAGGTTTTCCCTATCGAGCAGCGGCATGGCGTCCATGAGCCGCAGGTAATCTTCGAGCGCCAAGCGCACCGCCGGCCGATGCGCGCGACGCAGGATGGAGCGGCGCTTCGCAATCGCGGTCATGAACTGCCGTTCGGCATCGAGCAGGCGCTGTGCGTGATCGTCCAGGGTACTGCAGAGCGCCTCTGCGGCCGCGGAGCGGCGGTCCTTCAGCCACTGATCGAGCGAGCGCGCCTGTTCCATCAGCGGGGTTATTTCGACGGAACCGGTGGCTGCATCCGCAATGGCTTCCGCCAGCTCCGCAGCAACCTTGTCCGGCGCAGTGTCCTCTGCCGGTAGAAAGTTGTCCGCGAGCAATTCGCTATGCACATCGAGATCGCGCACTGTCCCGGCGGCGCGGCGGACCTTCTTCAACTGCCGCAGCCAGCGCTGGCGCGCATCTTCCGTCGCCTTGCCCAGGCCGCGAGCGCCGGCCTCTCGCGCCAGTGTCTCCAGAGTCGCCTCCACACGTCGCGTGCCGGTGCGCAGGTGATGGACCGCCTCGACCTTCGGCGCATTGCGATTCTTGCGGCAGGCGTCGAGCCTGTCACGCATCTCCGCGGCAACGGCACGCAGATGGGCCAGCACCGGCAGGGTGTCTGCGCTCCGGGCAGTCTGCTCCGGCTGGTATTCTGCAGGTTCCGTCATGTCTCGTCCCATCGTACTTCCGGTGCACACCGACGTTGCACCTGCCCGCTTTCTCTCCACACGCCGTGCCTGGACCATCCTCCTCCTGGTATGGTTCGCCGTCCATTTTGCCGCGCTGTTCTCACCCCCATTGCTGGATGATGCCGATGCGGCCCACGCCAACGCTGCGCAGCACATGGCACTCTCCGGCGACTGGGTGACGTTGAAGATCAACGGCATCCGCTATCTGGAAAAGGCGCCGCTTCCCTACTGGCTTACCGCCATCGACGATCACATCTTCGGCTATAACGTCTTCTCTGCGCACCTTCCCATGGCGCTGGGCGTGCTCGCGACTGCCTTTCTTGCGTGGCACTGGAGCCGCCGCGCCTTCAGTGAGCGGGCCGCATTCTATGCGGCGCTCGCACTGCTAACGGGTGTCGGCGTCTTTCTCTTCACACGCATCGACATACCAGAGGCGCTGCTCAGCTTCTTCATCGGGCTCGCGCTTTACTGCTTCCTGATAGGTCTGGAAGACCGCAGGCCCGCCCTTTTCTACGTAAGTTGGGCATCGCTCGCCCTCGCGACACTGTCCAAGGGACTAATCGCTCCGGTCTTCTTTTTCGCCGCCGCGGCGTCGTGGCTGGCACTCACCGGAGAGTGGCGGCGCTGGCGCGAGATGCGGCTGCTGACGGGAATGCTGCTTTTCCTGGTCGTCGCGGCACCGTGGCACATCCTCGCCGGCCTGCGCAATCCGGACCAGGGCCATCCCGTCGGCAACCATCCGACGTTTGGCCATGTGCATGGCTTCTTTTACTTCTATTTCATCAACGAGCACGTGCTGCGTTTCCTGGGCAGGCGCTATCCGCACGACTACAACAAGCAGCCCGGGTGGATCTACTGGGTGGGCCAGATCGCGTGGCTGCTGCCCTGGAGCCTCTATCTGCCGCTGATGGTGCGCCGGGCGTGGCGGACGCGCAGGCGGTGGATAAGCAATCTGCGCTCGGAGGACCACGCCGTGCGGCTTCGCAGCCGCAGCATTTGGCTGCTGTCGCTCTATGCCGGAGTCATGCTGCTCTTCTTTTCCATTTCGACCAATCAGGAGTACTACACCTTTCCTGCATATCTGCCGCTTCTGATGCTGACAGGGGCGGTGCTTTCATCGTTCGAGATGCGGGCAGAGCGCATCGACGAAAGCGCGCGTGAAGGCACGGACCGCTGGCTCGTCGGTGCGCATGTGCTGTTCGCCGCGGTTGGAGTGCTCTCCGCGGCGGCGCTGATCTACGGACTCTGGACCTCGCGGAATCTACCATTCGTGCCGGATATCGGAACGCTGCTGGCGCATCGTGGCGTGGGCAACTACTCGCTCTCCATGTCCCACCTCTTCGACCTGACGGGACCGTCCTTCGCGGCACTGCGGTTGCCTGCGGCAATCGCCGCCTTTGTCCTGCTCGTGGGTCCATTCCTGTCATTGCAACTGCGCAGGAAGAAGCGGCACTTCGAAGCCACACTGTCGGTGGCGTTCACGATGGCGATCTTCCTCATCGCGGCGCACATCGCTTTCGTGCGCTTTGCGCCCATGCTTTCGTCTGAGCCGATGGCTGCGGCGATCAACCGCATCGCCGGCCATCCGGCCAGCGAGAGCGCCTCGGACCCGGCCGCTGGGCGGGCGACGCTGATCGTTTACGGCGACCAGTCCGATGGTGCGTCCGTGCTCTTCTACACGCGACGCCAGGCGCTGCTGGTCCATGGCCGCTCTTCTACCATGCTATGGGGCTCGATGTGGCCGGATGCGCCGCACGTCTTCATCGACGACAAGGAGCTCGCGTCGATCTGGGGCACAGGCGATCGCAAGTTTCTCTTTGCGCAGGCCGAGCGGCGCGACCAGGTGGAGGCGGTGTTGGGAAAGCGGCTGATCCCGATTGAGGAGCTGGCGGACAAGACGCTGTACACGGACCGGCCGCTCTAACGATTTCTAGATAGTGAGCGGGGATTCGTTCTTTGCGGGTTCGGCTTCGGTCAGCGATGGCAGACCATGTACGGCGCGCATGTAGCCACCCTTTTCCAGCGTGTACTCTTCCCCGCGCCACAGGATGGTTCTGCTGCCATAGCTGGCGAGCCAGAAGCAGAAACCCATGAGGTCACGCAGTGGGAAAAGCAGCATCGTGCGCACGAGGGAGCGCTCCTGCACAACCGCCGCACCGACGATCGCGGCCAGCAGCATCCGGTTCCCGATCCCCCACGCCAGCGATATGGCGGCAATCCAGGGCCAATGCAGCCCGAGCGCGGCAGCGCAGGCCAGCAGCGCAAAAGGCGTGCTGAACGTTAGGGAGGTGCCGAGATGGCCTTTCGGTCGCGAAAAGCGCGTGCTCTTGCTCCAGCGCACCTGGTGCCGCATGGAGGCCACGAAGCCGGTGTTGAGCACGATGTGATCGATGGCATGATGGGAAAAGACGACGCGATGCCCCTTCGCCGCGACCAGATTGCCGAGCAGAAAATCGTCCGCGCAGTACTGGCCGAGCACGCAGAAGCCGCCTATCTCCTGCACGCACGCGTCCCGCACCGCCATGGTGGGACCCAGCGCGAACTGCATGCCTTCCAGCATGTTGGCAACCAGCACGCCCGCCGTCATCTCGATCGACATACCGGCGCCTTCCAGTTGCGTCCACAGCGCAGCGGCACGCCGCCCATTGGCCGCAGGCGCCGGACTCGGCACGCCGCGATAGGGACAGGTAACCACGCCGACGTTCTGATCGGCGAATGGAGCGACCACCGCGCGAAGATACTGCGGGCCAACTCGTACATCACTATCGCTGACGATGAGAATGGCGTGCTGCGCCAATTGCGCCATGCGATCCAGCGACGCGACCTTCGCATTCGCGAACGGCGGCTCACCGCTGGTGACGAAGCGCGACGGGATTGCGGGATACCGTGTCGCTACCTCGCGTGCAATCTGAAGGCCGGCATCGTTCGGCGTACGTGCGCAGAAGAGTATTTCGTAGGCGGGATAGTCCTGCTGGAAAAAGCCTTCCAGATGCTCCGCGAGATTGGGCTCGGTACCGTGCAGCGGTTTGAGCAGACTGACAGGAGGGGTGAACGATGGATCGACATCCATCCGCTGCCTGCGGAAGTGAAGGACTCCTGCTACCACCATTATGCTGTAGACGGTGGAGGTGACAAGCCCAAAGACGCCCAGAGCGAGCAGGAGATGAAACATCGCGATACAGTGCACCTGATAGCTGAGATAGCTGCTAACTAGCTGTTAGTTAGATTACTCCTGCAACCGACGGTGTGCTATTCCGGATTTCCGCCGAGGCACATTCGAAGACGATGGTAAGTCTTTCTGCGCCTAGCGTTTGCGCTCCCGTGCCGGAGCCGGATCGATGACCACGGCCTTGCGTAGCGGCACCATGGCGGCGTCGTTGGCCGCGGAAAAGCCCTGCTGGATGTGCTGCAGCATCTCGGTCCGCACATAGTCGACAAAGCTCTGCATCTGCCGGTTCATCTCCTCCATGCGCTCCCGCATCTGCAGGATGATGGCGATGCCGGAGATGTTTACCCCCAGATCCCGAGCCAGGTTCAGGATGAACTCCAGCCGCTCCAGATCCTCATCGGTGTAGAGGCGGGTGTTGCCCTCGGTCCGGGAGGGTTTCAGCAGCCCCTCCCGCTCGTAAAGGCGGAGGGTTTGCGGGTGAATGTCGTACATCTCCGCCACCGCGGAGATCATGTAGGCGCCCTTGGACCTGCGTTTCGTCGGCATCGTCTGTCCTAAAGCAGCGCGGGCGAATCGCTGAAGCGCGAATCGCTCTCCTGCGCCACCGGATGGGTGAAGTGTACGCGGTTCCGTGCGTTCCCGCGCCACCGCGACCCAGCGCGTATCCGGTATGGCATGAAGATGTCGGCGCAGTAGCCGTCGCGCGCTTCGACATGAAGCCGCACGGCCGGGGAGCGCTGTGCGGAGCCGGTGCGGCCGTAAAACACCGGCGCCGCGAGGAGCACGGCGGCAAGTTCCCCGCGCTGCCAGGCTCCCCGGAGGTCGGTCACGAGCATGGCCTCCTGCTCCGCCACCGACCGCGCCATGGATGATTGCCGGGCGGAGCCTTCCGTCTGCTCTCCGGTGCGGAATTCTGGCTCTGCATGGCCGCTTCGAAGCCACGCCGTGGCGGCGGGAATTCGGCCGGTTTCTTGGAGCTGCGCTTCCGCCCACGGCATGACCGAGTTGACCAAGAGTTGCAAATCGGGAGAAAGCTGTAATTTTTGGCGCATTTCCACTCTTCGGTAACTGAAAAAACTGATTACTTGCTAGTGGTCGCCGGCACTTCCGCGCACACTTCGGTTATGAAGAGCCTCCGGTTCACCCTCACCGTCTTCGCCTTCGCAGCCGCGTCCCTGCTTGCCCAGCCGGTTCGAGCTCAGCAAAGCTGGAGTCCGGTGGCGGCCGACTATCCGGCCGTGAAGATGCCCGTGGGACTGACCTCGGAACCTGTCATCAACAGCCCTGCCAAGGCCTATTTCCGCACCCGTCTGGGTGAGGGGGCGAAACAGGGAAGCAACTTCGGCGGCCACTATGCCCTGCTGCAGTGGGGTTGCGGCGATGGCTGCACCACTTTCTTCATCGTTGATGAATTGAATGGCCGTGTCTATGAGCCGGGCTTCAATCTGACCGCTCCTAAAGGGGGCGCGGACGACACCATTGGCTTTCAGTATCGGCCAGATAGCCGCCTGCTGGTGATGCAGGGCTGTCATGGCAACTTTGCTGCGACCTGCGGCAAGTACTACATGCTATGGACCGGCTCGAAGCTAGAAACCCTGGCCCGCGAGCCACTGACCACGACCATCGCGGCAGTTCGCGGAATGCAATAGCCGGTTGCAAAGCTGTCATCCTCGAGCCCGGTGAAGGACCCGTTCAAATTGAAGGTCCTTCGCTGCGTCAGCATGACTGTTGATCCTGGATTAAACCTTGCTCCAGAGGGCGGCCCGCGGGTCGTCCGGATTCAAGTGAGCGAACTCCCGCAGAATCTCTTTTGATCGCTCGTCGCGCACTTGCGGAACAGTAATCTCCACTGTGACGATCTGATCGCCCCGGTGCCCCTCGTTTGAGGCGGAGGGCACACCCTTCTCCCGCATGCGGAGTTTCTGTCCGCTCTGAGTGCCTGGCGGGATGCGCAACTGCGCCCGGCCGTCGATGGTGGGCACATCGATCTTCGCTCCCAGGGCCGCTTCGTCCACCCGGACGGGAACGCTAACCTCGATATTGTCGGCCACCCGGTTGAAGATGGGGTGCGGACCGGAGCGGATGATGAGATAGAGATCGCCCGCCGGGCCTCCATTGACGCCCGCATTGCCCTTGCCGGCTAGTCGAATGCGCTGGCCGTCGCGAGTCCCGGCCTTGATGCGGAACTCTATGGTCTCAGCACGCTGTACCGTGCCGTCTCCGTGACAGGTGGGGCAGCTCTCCTGGATGCGACCCGAGCCTCCGCAGCGCGGGCACTGGATATTGAACTTCATGCGACCGCCCATCTGCGTCACGTGACCAGTGCCGTGGCACTCCGGGCACTGCATAGGAGCACCGGATGACGCTTTGCCATGACAGGTGGGACACGTCTCCTGGCGCAGAATCTGCAGCCGCGCGGTGCCTCCTCGCACCGCAGTCCAGAAGTCCACGTTGACCGTGTATTCGAGATCGGTGCCGGGCTGCGGGCCGCGCTGCGGCTGCCTGCCGCCGGATTGCTGATTGAATATGCCGGAGAAGATGTCGCGGAAACCGCCCCACCCACCGCCGGCCGCAGTCGATCCGGCCTGGCGCTGCGCGGCGGAGCCGCCTTCGAAGTTGGAGAAGTCGAAACCCTCAAAATCGAAGGGGACTTCCTGCGGACCAGCGCTGCCGGAACGCGGCCGTCCATAGCCGCCGCGAGCGGCTGCCTCTGCCTGGGCGGGGTCAATCTGGTCGGAGTAGAAGCCGAGCTGATCGTAAACCTTGCGCTTTTTCTCGTCGCTCAGGATGTCGTTGGCTTCGGAGATTTCCTTGAACTTCTCCTCTGCCTTCTTGTCGCCCGGATTCACGTCGGGGTGATATTTGCGCGCAAGTTTGCGAAAGGCCTTGCGGATGTCTTCCGCGGTGGCCGTCTTCTTCACGCCGAGAACGCCGTAGTAGTCCTTGCTTTGTGTGGATGGCATCGTTTATGTCTCGTCCCAGTCCTGTTGTCTGCGTTGATTGCCGACCTATTCCTTTTGGCAGACCGGACACCAGTAGAGCGTGCGGCCGGCCATCTCTCGGCTCTTGATCGCCGTGCCGCAGACCAGGCACGGTTTGCCCTGGCGTCTATAAACATAGTGCACTTCACCACGCTCGGTCGGACCACGCGGATGCGGGCGGTCCTTCTGGCGCGTGGTGACAATGCGCCGATCGATCATGCCGTCAGCCATCACCCTCAGCGCATCCTTCCAGATCGCCCGTACTACCTTGGGGTCCACGTCACTGCCTGGACGAAAGGGGCTTAGCTGCGCCCGGTAGAGCAGCTCCGCGCGATAGATATTGCCGATGCCGGAGACCACCGACTGGTCCATGAGAAGAGCGCCGATCGGCGTTTTGCTTCCCGCTATGGCGGCAAATGCCGGCTTGGGATCCGCTCCCTTCTCCAGAGGATCCGGTCCGAGTCGGGCTATCAGCCGGTTCCACTTCTTCTGATCGAAGATCGAGCAGTCGGATGGACCGCGTAGCTCGAGCCAATCTGTTTTGGTCGAGATACGCAGCCTCAAAGCGCCCTTCGGCTCAGCCAGCGGCATCTTCCCTTCCGTGAAGTCGCCGAATCGCCCAAGATGCACATGCAAGATCAGGTCGCGGCCGAAATCGTAGCCCAGGTGTTTGCCGTGGGCAATGATGCCGCGCATTTTACGTCCATCGAGAAGTGCTGCATCCGGAAACTGGCCCGAGGGTGAGTCCGCGTGCACTGTGCGGCCGATGAAGGTGGCTGCCTGCCGATCGCGAAATCGATGAACTTCATTTCCCTCGGGCATCCGTTTCTCGTCACTTACTCGTCACCTTACCTGTTGCGAATGTGGCGGCGCTTAGTTCCAGACCAGTCTGGCCTCGACCGGCTCCATGCGCCAGAAGATATCCGGTTCGGCGCGGTGCATCTGGGCGCAGAACTTCTCCGCTTCCGATTTTGAATTGAAGAACACCTTGTTCAGAATCTGACCGGCACGCCACTGCACGCAGCGCCACATGGTATTTGTCATCGCCTGATCCTCTTCGGCAAACCTCGCCGCGCCCGGTGTGCCGCCTTTGGTATGTCCATTCCTCTGCTGCATATTGTCCCTTGTTGTTATGCTGCTTCATTTATCGGCCGGATATCGGAAGGGGCGCTCACATTCGCTGCGAGCGCCCCTTACCATCGCCCCGGCAGAGGCCATCGTGGTCATCTGCCGATGCGTTACTTCCGTCTGACGTTTACTTCTTGTCTTCGACGTCCACGTACTCCGCGTCGATGACGCCCTCGTCCTTCTTGGGCTCCTCAGTTGTGGTTCCGGCAGCAGCCTGGGCGCCGTCGGTAGGAGCAGCGTTGGCGGTGGCCTTGTACATGGCCTCGGCCAGCTTGTGCGAGGCAGCGGTCAATTTCTCCCGCGCCGCGTTCAGCTCGCTCGCACTCGGTGTACCTTCGAGCGTCTTCTTGGCATCGGCCAGAGCGGACTCAACATCACTCTTCTCCGAGCCGGAGACCTTGTCGCCGCTCTCCTTCAACATCTTCTCGATGTTGTAGACCATGTTGTCCAGGCCGTTGCGGGCCTCGATCTGATCGCGCTTTTCCTTGTCCTCGGCCGCGTGGGCCTCGGCGTCGCGCGCCATACGCTCCACCTCATCCTTGCTCAGACCCGAAGACGACGTGATGGTGATCTTCTGGTCCTTGCCAGTGCCGCGGTCCTTTGCCTGCACGTTGAGGATGCCGTTGGCATCGATGTCGAAGGTGACCTCGATCTGCGGCACGCCGCGCGGAGCCGGCACAATGCCGCCCAGCTTGAACTTGCCCAGGGTGCGATTGTCCTGCGCCATCGAGCGCTCGCCCTGCAAGACGTGCACCTCGACCTCGCTCTGGTTGTCCGCGAAGGTCGAGAAGGTCTCGGTCTTCTTGGTCGGGATGGTGGTGTTGCGCGCGATCATCGGCGTTGCAATGCCGCCTGCCGTTTCGATGGCCAGAGTCAACGGGGTTACGTCGAGTAACAGCAGGTCCTTAACCTCGCCCGCCAGGACGCCAGCCTGCACGGCTGCGCCGATCGCCACGACCTCATCGGGGTTAACGCCGCGATGCGGCTCCTTGCCGAAGAGCTGCTTGACCAGCTCCTGGATGCGAGGCATGCGGGTCTGTCCACCGACCAACACAACTTCCTGGATCTGCTCGGCCTTTATGCCGGCATCGGCGATCGCCTTGCGGCAGGGCTCGAGTGAGCGCTGCAACAGGTCATCGACAAGCTGCTCCAGCTTGGCGCGGGTCAGCTTGCGGACCAGGTGCTTCGGGCCACTCGCGTCCGCGGTGATGAAGGGCAGATTGATCTCCGTCTCCATGGTTGTGGAGAGCTCGATCTTGGCCGCCTCAGCCGCACTCTTCAGGCGCTGCAAGGCCATTTCATTGCCCTTGGAGCGCAGGTCCAGACCCTCTTCCTTCTTGAACTCGTCGATCAGCCACTCGACGATGCGCTGGTCGATGTTGTCACCGCCCAGATGCGTATCACCGTTGGTGGACTTCACCTCGATGACGCCCTCGCCGACCTCGAGAATCGAGATATCGAAGGTGCCGCCGCCGAAGTCATAGACCGCGATGGTCTCGTCCTTTTTCTTGTCGAGGCCGTAGGCGAGCGCTGCTGCCGTGGGCTCGTTGACGATACGCTTGACGTCCAGACCGGCGATGCGGCCGGCATCCTTGGTGGCCTGGCGCTGCGCGTCATTAAAGTATGCGGGCACGGTGATGACGGCTTCCGTCACTGTGGTGCCGAGGTAGCTCTCCGCCGCCTGCTTCAGCTTCTGCAGGATCATCGCCGAGATCTCGGGTGGGGTGTAGTCCTTGCCCTGAGCTTCGACGACGACGTGGTCCCCCTGCTGTTTGACCTTAAAGGGCACCATCTTCATTTCGTCGCTTACTTCATTGGCACGGCGGCCCATGAAGCGCTTGATCGAGTAGATCGTGTTCTGCGGGTTGGTCACCGCCTGCCGCTTCGCGGTCTGTCCCACCAGCCGTTCGCCGGTCTTGGTGAAAGCCACGATGGAGGGGGTGGTGCGGTCTCCCTCACTGTTGGGGATGACCTTGGGCTCGCCGCCTTCCATAACAGCGACCACGGAATTGGTGGTGCCCAGATCGATACCGATAATCTTTGCCATAACTCTCCTGACCTCATCGCTCTTGCGCGTTTCGTTCAATGTCGCACTTGAGTGACTTATTGTCAACCTATCTGATGCGGAAAAGGTATGGGAGGATTCCGCGACTTTGGGTTTCTCGCCGAGCTGGCAAGACAGGTGTCCGGCTCTCCAGAAGAGCCCGGTTCTTCCGTGCAACACCATGATTGCAAGAGGCTTGCCGCTTCTAAGGCCTCAGCCAATCGTGGTGGATGGTCGGGCCTCGGGAGCCGGGCCGCGATGTCTGGATCCCTGGCTTTTGCCAGACTCAATACCAAGTACCTGCTCGATCGGGGCGAATTCCTGGGCCGCTTCATCGAAGACCAGAACTCGCCCATTGCCGATGTTGTAGATCCAGGCGTGCAGCCGAACCGTACCGGAGGCGATGCCGGCAGCCACTGCTGGATGGGTCCGCAGATGCTGGAGCTGCAGGAGGACGTTCTCTTCTATGAGGGCTCGCGTCATGTGGTCGCCAGAGGTGTTTGGATATTTGGCCAGGACCACTCCCAGTGCCGCATCGGCGTTCCGCAGCCAGCTCTTGACGGTGGGCATGGCCGCGAGTGATGCCGCGTCCGGATCGCGCATCGCCTTCATGGCGCCGCAATCGGAGTGGCCGCACACAATAATGTCCGTGACCTTAAGCGCCATCACCGCGTACTCGACGACAGCAGAGACGCCGCCCATCATCTCTCCATAGGCCGGAACGATGTTCCCGATGTTGCGGCAGATGAACAAATCGCCGGGGTCGGTATGCGTAATGAGCGAAGGGTCGATGCGGCTGTCGGCGCAGGTAATGAAGAGGACCTGGGGATTCTGCTTGTTCCTGAGCTGCTCGAAGAGCTCGCGGTGCTCTGGGTAGACCTCTTCACTGAAATGCCGGTAACCCTCGATCACCTTGGCAATGCCATCGTTTTCCGACATACCTCTCCTCTGCATGTGTCCGGATGCGCGATAAATGGACGTGATCCAGTATGACCTGTGCGGAGCGAAGAAATCCAACCGAGGCATGGCGACGGAGGAACCCGATTGCACCGGGGTCTTGATACTCTCGCAACTATGCGCTCTCGAAAGATCCTCCTGGCGACTGGTTTCCTGCTGCTTGGCACCCTTCCTGCAACGCTTTCTGCCCAGACGAACACGCTTGATGCAGCGACCGCCGCTCGAGTGGATGAAGCGGTGGCGAAGGTGATCGCCGATACAGGGATTCCCAGCGCCTCGGTTGCGCTGGTGAAACATGGCGAGATTGTTTATCTGCATGCCTACGGAAAGGCCCGGCTGGAGCCGCCGATGCCGGCGACCACCGAGATGCAATATTCGATCGGCTCAGTGAGCAAGCAGTTCACCGCGGCGCTCATCCTGATGCTGGTCGAAGACGGCAGGATGACCCTGGACGATCCAGTTGGGAAGTATCTGCCCCGCATGACGCGTGCGAATCAGGTGACAGTGCGGGAGCTGCTCTCCATGACGGCGGGCTATCAGGACTTCTGGCCGGAAGATTACGTGATGACGACGATGATGACGCCGACTACAGCGCAACACATCCTGGACGTGTGGGGCGGAAAGCCGCTGGACTTCGATCCCGGAACGCAGTGGCAGTACTCGAATACGAATTACGTGATCGCAGGACGGATTGCGGAGATCGTTGGCGGCAAACCGCTGGTGGAGCAACTCCGGGCGCGCATCTTCGAGCCGCTGCACATGACCGGGGTGCGCGACCAGGATGCGAGCCATCTGCCGCCGAGCGATCCGACCGGCTACTATCAGCACGCGCTCGGGCCGCTGCGTCCGGCGCCGCTGGAGGGCACAGGATGGATGTTCGCTGCCGGCGAGCTGGCGATGTCGCCCCACGATCTGGCGTTGTGGAACATCCGCATGATGAACCGGGCTTTATTGAAAGCGGTATCGTATGACGCCATGTTTACGAATATGAAGCTCAAGGATGGCAAGCCTACGGGCTATGGGCTGGGCGTGCAGGTGGGCGAGCGCGATGGACAGCGGGTCATCTTCCATAGCGGTGAGGTATCCGGCTTTGTCTCGCAGAACACGATCTATCCCGACAGCAAGGCGGCGGTGACCGTCTTGACAAATATCGACGCATCGAGCGCGGCAGCGACCATTGCGCGCGCATTGTCGCCGATGGTGCTGGCAGCTTCCGGAGCGAATGGCGCGTCCGCGGGTGAAGCGCAGGCGGCGGAAGCACGTGCGCTGAAGATCTTCACCGGCCTGCAGAATGGAGAGCTGGATCGCTCGCAATTGACGCAGTTGTGCAGCAACTACTTCACTCCACAGGCGATCGAGGACTTTGCTTCCAGTCTGAAGCCGCTAGGTGCGCCGCAGAGTTTTCTCCAGGTAGCCGCGGAGCCCCGCGGTGGCATGACCTTCCGCGCCTTTCGTGCCCAGTTTCCCAACCGGCGGCTTACGGTGACGACTTACGAAGAGCCGGACGGTAAGTTGGAACAATATCTGGTGCTGCCCGCGGGAAACTGAGGTTCTGGGCTGATTCTGCGGCTCGCGATACCGGCGGCAGAGACGTCGACGCGACCTTGCGACCCCGACGCCGCTGTGCGAGACTGACGCTGGCCTTGCTGGCAGCGCAGGCTGGCGGTCGACGTAACAGTGCGTCGAGGACGTTCGAAATGAAAGAAGCCGGGATGGCGGAACTGGCAGACGCAGCGGACTCAAAATCCGCCGGGCTTCGGCCCGTGGGGGTTCGACCCCCCCTCCCGGCACCAAGCCAAACGATTATAAATGAATAAGTTATGAGGGTAAGGGCGTCTTGAAGAGAGATGCCTTTCATGCCCCTCGAGCATCGGTGATACTCCTGGTGATACTTTGCTATGTTGTTTCCAAGAGGGCCGAACATGCCACGGAAAGCGACAACGAAGGCGACAGGAGTCTGGGAACGCGAAGCCGGCAGCAACGTATGGTGGATTCGTTATCGCGCGGATGGTGTACTGAGGCGCGAGAAGGTCGGACGTAAGAGTGATGCACTCGCCCTCTACCAGAAGCGCAAGTCAGAGCTACGTGCGGGAATCAAGTTGCCGGAGAACATGCGGCATTCCTCCATTCGTTTCAAGATGCTGTGCGATGACATCCTAGTCTTCAGCGAAAAACACCATCGTGATTTCCGCAGCGTTGTTTCGCGTACTGGGCGGATCGTTAGAGACTTCGGCGAAATGCCAGTGGACAAGATCAAGCCAGCCGTGATCGATGCGTGGCTTTCCAAGACAACCAAGACTGCGGCGACCTCCAACCGGTATCGTGCTCTGTTTTCTCTTATCTTCCGCGAAGCCCTGCGCAATGGGAAGGTCACAAGCAATCCTGCGCGGCTTGTCCGGCAGCAGCATGAAAACAATGGGCGCATCCGCTTCTTGACCGATGCCGAGGAAAGAAGCCTGCGCGCAGTCATTGTGGCGCGTTTCCCTGAACATGAGCCTGAACTGACGATCGCGCTTGGGACAGGCATGCGGCTGTCCGAGCAGTACACCCTCACATGGCGCAACGTCGACTTCGTTCGCCGAGAGATCAACCTGGATCGAACGAAAAATGGATCGCCGCGAATGATCCCGATGAATGACGCCGTGATGACGGCGATGCAGGAGTTCGCAAAGAGAGCAACATCGACTAGCAGAGATGCTTTTGTCTTTCCGATCAAGAGCCCGAGGGAGTGGTTTCTCACCGCGTTGAGCAAAGCGAAGATCGATAACTATCGATGGCACGACAACAGGCACACGTTCTGCTCCCGGCTCGCAATGAGGGGAGAGAACCTGAAGGTGATTCAGCAACTCGCGGGACACAAGACCATTCAGATGAGCGCTCGCTACGCGCATCTTGGCGAAAAGTCGCTTCACGCTGCCGTCGGTGGGCTTTGCCAGTGAGCATTCTGTAGCGGAGTGCAAGACACTCCGTGTTCTGCTATCCAGCTAGTCGTTCGGGGTGATCGCTCCGAGAAAACCGTCGTAGGTCCGAAACTGGAATGAGCACTCTTCCTCCGATTCGGCGCGCGACGATTTGCTTGTTTGCTACCAGGTAGTCGAGTGCTCTCGCGCTGATAGAAAGCAGCTCTGCTGCCTCGATTCTACCCACCAAAAATTTCTCTTCGGGAGCTATAGGACTTCTCCCCGGACGCTTTTTCTCATTGAC
>JAUTWX010000399.1 GCA_030838385.1 Acidobacteriaceae bacterium | reverse complement strand
ACCCAGACGCTGCGCTTTTATCGCCAGAGCACCCGGCCGGTGGAGTCGAATGTGAACGAGCTGCTGGACGGCGTGATCACGCTGTACGAGCCGCGCCTGCGCAGCTATTCCATCTCCATCGATCGGCAATACCGGGATGTGCCCACGGTGCACGCCTACGAGGGCGAGATTCGGCAGGTGCTGGCCAACTTCATCGGCAATGCCATCGACGCCATGCACCGCGATGGCGGACGTCTCACGCTGCGCAGCTCCAGCGGCCGTGATCCTCGCACCGGAGTGGACGGCATATACGTCACCGTGGCGGATACAGGTTGCGGCATGGACGCGGCCACGCGCGCACGTATCTTCGAGCCCTTCTTCTCCACCAAGGGCGTGACCGGCACCGGCTTGGGCCTCTGGGTCAGCCAGACCATCCTCGAAAAGCACGGCGGCCGCGTCTCCGTGCGTAGCCGCGTCCATCATCGTCCGGACGGACCCGCCGGAACTGTCTTCCGCATCTTCCTTCCGCTTCAGTCCTCCATCGAATCCGCGCCTCACAGCATTTTGTAACCCACTGGCTATTCCGGACTTCCTGCCGCAAAAGCAACACTCTACGACTCCTGCGCTTCTGAGTCGAAGGAACCCCTTTCACAAAAAAACTTCAAGAGCCAGGAAGAGACAAAAAGACATGGCACGCACACTACTGCCAGGGAAACCATATCCGCTGGGCGCAAAATGGAGCGGCAAAGGAACAAACTTCGCCGTCTACTCGGAGAACGCGACCGGCGTTGACCTCTGCTTCTTCGATGAAGACAGCAATCAGACGGATTGTCTTGCACTGGAAGAATGCACCGCCTTTGTGTGGCACGGCTTTGTGCCGGGCATCCGTCCCGGTCAGCGCTACGGATTTCGTGTTCACGGTCCATGGGACCCGGCCAAGGGCCATCGCTTCAATGAACACAAGCTGCTCGTCGATCCCTATGCACAGTCCATCGTTGGCTACGTGCAATGGGATCAGTCCGTCTTTCCTTACACCTTCGGCAAGAAAGATCCCGACCTGAACAAGAACGAGGAGGACAGCGGGCCGGGCGTCCCCAAGTCCATCGTCGTCGACCCCTCATTCGACTGGACGGGCGACCGTCGGCTGCGCATCGCGCTCGCCGACTCCATCATTTACGAGGTCCACGTCCACGGCTTCTCCATCACGAATCCGGCAATTCCCGAAGAGCTGCGCGGCACCTACGCCGGCCTCGCCCATCCCGTGAACATCGCCTACCTGAAGAAACTCGGTATCACGGCCGTCGAGCTGCTGCCCGTCCATCACTTCATCAACGACGCACATCTTGTCGAGCAGGGTCTCACCAATTACTGGGGCTATAACACCCTCGCCTACTTCGCACCCGCCGAACGCTACAGCTCTGATCAGACACCGGGCGCCTCCGTGCGCGAGTTCAAAGCGATGGTGAAGGAGCTGCACAAGGCCGGTATTGAGGTCATCCTCGACGTGGTCTACAACCACACCTGCGAGGGCAACCAGATGGGCCCCATGCTCAACTTCAAAGGCATCGACAACACCGTTTACTACCGCACCATGCCCGACGATCCGCGTTTTTACATGGACTACACCGGAACCGGTAACACGCTCAACGTGCGTCATCCGCAGGTGCTCAAGCTCATCATGGACTCGCTGCGCTACTGGGTGACCGAGATGCACGTGGATGGCTTCCGTTTCGATCTCGCGGCCACGCTTGCGCGCGAGCTGCACGATGTCGATCGCCTCTCCGGTTTCTTCGACATCATCAACCAGGACCCCACGCTCGCCGACGTTAAACTCATCGCCGAGCCCTGGGACGTGGGCGACGGCGGCTATCAGGTCGGCAACTTCCCCGTCATCTGGGCGGAGTGGAATGGCAAATACCGCGACACCGTGCGCAAATTCTGGAAGGGAGATGAAGGTCAACTCTCCGATCTTGGCTATCGCCTCACTGGATCGAGCGACCTCTACCAGCACGATGGCCGCCGTCCCTACGCCAGCATCAATTTCGTGACCGCGCATGATGGCTTCACGCTGCGCGATCTCGTCAGCTATAACGAGAAGCACAACGAAGCCAACAAAGAGGACAACAAGGACGGCGCCAACGACAACAATTCCTGGAACATGGGCGTCGAAGGCGACACCGACGACGAGACCATCAACCACGCGCGCGAGCGGCAGATCCGCAACTTCCTGGCCACGCTCATCCTCTCGCAGGGTGTGCCCATGATCTGCGGCGGGGACGAGCGCGGCCGCACGCAATATGGCAACAACAACGCCTTCTGCCAGGACAATGAGATCAGTTGGTATGACTGGCGGCCCAGTGATCGTAAGCAACTGCTGATCGACTTCACCAGCCACCTGGTCCATCTCCGCAGGAAGCACAATAACTTCCGCCGTCGCAAATTTTTTCAGGGCGCCGCCATTCACCATTCGGAGGTCCGCGATATCGCATGGTACGAGGCCAGCGGCGCGGAGCTGGACCAGGGCGCGTGGAACGCACCCTGGGGACGCAGCCTCGGCTTCATGCTGAATGGCCGCACGCTCAACACAAAGGACCCGCACGGCAATCCCATCATGGACGACTCTTTCCTCATCCTGATCAATGCGTACCATGAAGGAGTTGAGTTCAAGCTTCCACCGTGTCCCTGTGATGGATACTGGGAGTGCATGATGAACACAGACGATCTGCACGAGGAGTTCCAGCGCAGAAAGGCGGAGGACACGGTCATCGTCGCCGGCCGCTCCATGATGCTGCTCACCGAGTGCGCGGCCGATACCAACCTTGATGAAGCAGGACCGGAGGAGAAAGATTGACTGCTCAACCCATTCGCTGCGGCGTGATCGGCTTTGGCCTCGCCGGCCGCATCTTTCACTCGGCCGTCATCGATGCGACCGAGGGCTTCGAGCTCGCCGCTATTGTTCAACGGAGCGGTGACGCCGCACAGAAAGCTTATCCGCGTGTGGCAGTGTACCCCTCGCTCGAAGCGATGCTCGCGCAGGCCAGGCTCGACGTCGTAGTTGTCGCGACACCCAACGACACCCACGTGCCCCTGGCCGAGCAGTGCCTGCGCGCCGGCAAACACGTCGTCATCGATAAGCCGGTCGCCGTCTCCTCCAGCGAAGCCGCTTCCTTGTTCTCCGTTGTTCGCGAAACCGGCCGCCGCGTCTTCGTCTATCACAACCGCCGCTGGGACGGCGATTTCCTCACCGTGCAACAGCTTCTCAAGACAGATCGGCTCGGCGCCGTGCGCACCTTTGAGTCGCACTTCGATCGCTTCCGCCCCACGCCGAAGCAGGGCGCATGGCGCGAAGAGGCGGGGCACGGCAACGGCATCCTGCTCGATCTCGGCTCGCATCTCGGCGATCAGGCGCTGGTCCTCTTCGGTCTGCCCACGGCTGTATGGGGAGATGTGCGCTCGGAGCGGGCCGGCTCGAATGTTGATGACGCGTTCGACTTGCGGCTCTACTATCCCGAAATCGCCGTATGGCTACGCTCGACGTCGCTGTCGCCGCTTCCTGCTGTGCGCTTTCTGGTCGAAGGCACGCAAGGCAGCTATCGCAAAGACAACCTCGATCCGCAAGAGGACGCGCTCCGCGCCGGCGACCTCTTCCAGAGCAAGCCTTGGGGCACGGACCCGGAGCGTACATGGGGCGCCATCACCACGCTCGATGCGAAGGGCGCGACCGAACACACTGCAGTCCCCACCTTGCCTGGCGACTACCGCGGCTTCTATGCCAACGTGCGCGACACTCTGCTGGACAAGGCAGAACAGGCAGTCACGCTCGTCGACGCATGGCGCGTCTTGCGTCTGCTGGAGTGGGCACGTGAGAGCAGCGAAAAACGCGCAGCCGTGGCATGCGACTGGAGCACCGCGCCGCAACTAGCGTGATGAATTATTACGTCGCCAAAATGAGGTATCATCCTGAGCGCAGCGAAGGACCTGCAGTCAGCGATGTACGCTCATCAGCTTTTTAAGAGGGCTCAACCCAGTATCTTGTGCAGGAACGTATAGCTGATCTTCAGGCTGTCCATCGGCGATTTGTCGCTCTCGTCCTGCTCGACGTAGTAGTGCTCGATGCCCAGCTTCTGCGCCAGCGCCAGCAGCGGCCGCCACTTAATCGTGCCGTTGCCCACTTCAGTGAAGTGCTCGGCGGCGGCGTCCAATTGCTGCGACGTGGGTACATCGGCCTTGCGATCTTTCAGGTGCAGCAATCGGACACGCTTGCCCAGTTGATTCAGCAGCAGCACCGGGTCTCGCCCCGCCTCGGTGATCCAGTAGGTGTCCATCTCCAGCCAGACCAGCTCCGGGTCCGTCTCCTTTACCAGGATGTCGAATCCCGTGGTCCCCTTCAGGTCTTGAAACTCGTAGTTGTGGTTATGAAAGGCAAAGCGCATGCCCTGCTGCTGGCACTGCTTGCCCCACTGATTGAACGCAGCAGCCGCACGGCGAAAACTTTCCGGCGATCCCCACTGCGCCTTGGGCAGCATCGGGCACACCATCCACTTCAGTCCCAGCCCCCGTGCGTATGGGATCTTCGAAACAAAATCTTCATAATTGAAGTGCCCGCTGGCGGCCGTCAGCCCAGACCGGCGCAGGATGCTCGCAAGCTCACGCTCCGTGTGCTTGTAAAGATTCGAGAAAAGCTCGACTTCTTCATAACCGATGGAGCGAATCTGCTGCAGCAGCGAAGCAAGATTGTCGCCCTTTATCAGGTTGCGGATGGTGTAAAGCTGCACACCCAGAGGAATATGCTTCCCCGCGGCAAAGGCCATCGCTGGCCATGCAGCCGCGGAGAGAGCCAGGAACTTTCGCCGGTTCAGCATGATTGCGCTCATGATAGCGGTACAGCGCGCGAAGTTCCACCCATCCTTGTATCTGGCTTATCACTAAGCGTCGAAGCGGGACGGCGGTCTCGATGATATAGAACTGGCGCAGTGCAGATAACTCCTCTTTCGTGGCTCACACGTTGCGCGGCGTACCCAACGGCTCGTCACGCAGAGCCCACCAGATGCCCACCGCAATCTGCGTCGCTCCTACCCAGCGCGTCAACCCCGGTCGCTTGGCCATGTAACTCATCAGTGAGCGAAATGGCTCCGGCCCCATGCGCCAAGCAAGAGCGTCTCGCTCTGGCGTAAGCAATGCCAGCAGACCATCGCCAATCAATACGATCGCCGTAACATGTTTCAGACGAAGGGCCATCTTGGGGCTCCCCTTTCCTTGCACTGCGCCTCGGCAGCTTCCTGTAACCCGATCCGTTGCGATCTCTGCATCAGACATCTGCCGCGGCAAAATCTATCTGGTAAAGACTGCTCCCCATCTAGGATGCACAGGCAAGCGGCCGGCTCTTTCGTAAAAAGAACGTAAAGGGATAAGCCGAAGCCTGCCCCTTCTCTACATAGAGAACAGCCGCCCAGTATCGCGCTACTGCACCACCACCTGCAGCGGTACGTTGTGGACGACGTTCACCGTGGTATTGGTCTGCGCGCTGGTGAAGACGCTGGCCGTGCCCGTCACGATCACCGTATAGGTGCCGGGAGCGAGCACAGTGGCAGCAGCATTGGACGCACTGCTGTTGCTGCTGCTGAGTTGGTCGAGCGGCTGAGACATCATCGACCCGCCGCAACCTGTGACACCAAAGGCGATCACGAAGAGCGCAACAGAACCGAGCAGGGACTGCCATCTGCGCCGCCGTCCGGGCAGACCGAAGAGGAGGACGCATGCCAGCGCTGCTCCGCCCTCTGCCATCCACAGGCCGCGGGGAGCCTTCCCGGGAATTGACGGAGCCGTCAGTTGTCCGACCTTGAACCCACTGGCCGCGCGGCAGGTAAAGTTCACCTTGGCGTAGAGAGTCTTGCCGAAGTTCGGCGCCGTCGGCGAACTCGTGCAGCTGATACCCGCAGGTCCCGTGTAGCTCAGCGTGATCGGGATCGCCAGCGCCGAGAAGTTGTTCATCGAGGTGAACTGCAGGGTGAACTTGGCAGTCTTGATCGAAGACGAGAGCACCTGATTGGTCAGGTTGCTCTGCATCGCGAAGTCAGGCGTGGAGGTCTGGTCATACACGTTGATGGTGTAGGTCGAACTCGAAGGCGCATGCCCGGAATCGCCGCTGTATTGGGCTAGAATGCGGCTCTGCCCCAGTGGCAACGCCAGCAGACCGCTGTTGGGATCGTCAGGGATAGTGAGGCTCCACACGCCCGGCGAAACCAGCGTTCCGTTGCCCAGCATCGTTCCGTTCGAGAAGAACGCGACATTACCGGTCGGCGTTCCATACGCACCCACCGCCCCGTTGGTCACGATAGCGTCGAAGCTCAAGGTCGATGTATCTGTGAAGTTGATCGCATTCGCCGGAGTCGTCGCGAGGACCGTCGTGGTATTCACCTCGCCGCGTGTCCCTCCAACAGTGATCGCCAAGGGAGCGGAGGAGGATCCGATGTAATCGCCGGTGCCGGCCGGCAGGTAGGTAGCCACGATCGAATGCGCAGAATTCAGGTCAAAGGTGTCCTGAAACAGCGTCAGCGCAGCCGAGGCCGTGGGTGTGGTGCCCGTGTTCACGCCCTGGTCCAGCGTCACCGTTCCCAGAGTTTTCTTCCCGTCCTTGAACCGGATTCTGCCCGCCGGCGCTGCTCCTGTAGGACACGGAACCAGGGGACTGCAGATCTGATTCGGAGTCACCGTCGCCACCAGCACCATGGTGTTGTTCGCCGACGACGGGTTCGGATCGGTAGAGATCAGCGTCGTCGTTGTCGGCACCCCCGTGATGACCACCGATGGCGCCCCGCCGGTGAGGCTTGCGGCGCTGAAGGTACGGTCGCCGCTGTAGGTCGCATTGAAGGAATGCACACCGCCGGCAAGATGCGTGCTGCTGAAGCTGGCGAAGCTTTCCGCATCCAGGGGCAGAATCGCTATCTGCTTCCCGTTGTCGGTCAACGTGACATAGCCGGTTGCCGCTGCCGGGTCGTTGTTGTCGTTGGCGTCGAACACGAAAAACGTAAAGTGCACGTTCGTGCCGTAAGGCACCGCCTGCCCGGTGAAGAGCGGGAGTGGGTTCCCCGCCTGATCGGTGGTCTCCACGATCAGCTTGCCCGGTACCGAGGTGACCGTCACCGGCGCCGACGCGGTCGCCGCTGCGTAATTCGAATCCCCGTTATACCGCGCCACAACGGAATAACTCCCGCCCGGCAGCAGCCCTCCAATGAAGTTGTTCGTCGCCTGCCCATTACTGTCCAAGGTCAGCCGGATGACGCCTCCAGTCGGAGTCCCAGTCGCTGTCTTGGTGATCGCGACGTCTCCGGTCGGAACACCGGCGCCGCCGGTTACCGACACGGTCAGCAGCACCGCCGGATCGTCATGCTGGAAGGAAGTTACCGGGCTTCCATTCTTTGTGATCGACAGGGTCACCGTGGGTGTGCCCGAGCCGGTCCCGCTTACCCAGCCGCTGATCAGTTTCGCAACGTCCACGCTGCCCAGGCCGGATGCCGCGTCATAGCCCGCGGCCGCGTTGTACCCCGGGCCGGCAGGAGTGGGCGGAGCGGTGGCCGTGTAGCCTCCGGCGCCGCAGTTCGGGCTTCCAGAGGTACAGGTCACCTGGTTGGTGCCTGCAGTGATGTCGTGGAAGGCGCCCGGAGTGGCGGCATAGGTTGCATACAGGCCGTCGTTCAGGTTGCCCTGCGGACCATGCGCCTGCACCACCAGCGCCGCGACTCCCGCAAACGCCGAGGCCGCAACCGCAGTGTTGCCGCCTGCGCTGTACTGCAGCGAATCCGGCGTGCCGTTCACGCAATCCGCAGGGTCGATGCACAACATGTAATTGCTGCCGTTGTTTCCGTTCGAGCCAAAGAACGAAACATCCGGGAGGACGCGCGCGGTGGTTGAGATGCCGCTGACGACGCTGGCCTGGTAGGAGGGCTGCGGATAGGGCGACTGGGTGCCGTCGTCAGCCGTCTGCCCTACCGTGCTCACGCCTCCGCCGGAGGCCTGCACATACGTTGGCGTGTAGGTAATCTGGTTTGTCGCCTGGTAGCTTGAGTTCCAGGGTTGCTCCGGAATGTATGACTTCACCGACGTAAAGCCATCTGCGCCGCCGTTAGTCTGACTCCAGTATTGCGTCGGAAATCCCGCGAGTGTAGTCAGGTCAAATGTTCCGGAAGGTCCGTAGAAGAAGTCGCTTGCGCCAACGGCCGTGTCATACGGCGTCGAAGCGTATCCGTTCACTGCCAGACCAAGAGTCGCCGCCGTGGGCGCCTGGGCTCCGTTCGCTCCTGCATCGCATTCCGCCGCACCGCCCGAACCGCTCTGCACAATCACAGACATTCCCTGAGCCGCGGCCTGCTGCCAGGCATCGGAGAAGAACGGATTGTAAGTAACTCCCAGAGTTGCCTCGCAGCTTTCAAAGCCGAATACCAGCACCTGCACGTTGTTGTCTTCCACCGCGCGGAGCGCCGCGAAATCAAGACCGGTATCGAGATCAGTATTTGCTGCCGTGTAGAAGTTCACGCTTGCCTGCGGCGCAGTCGCGGCGAGCACTTCGATCTCTGCATACGCGATGGTCGCGTCATTGTTGATGCCTGGATCTGTACCGTCCACGATCACTGTCGG
>JAUTWX010000388.1 GCA_030838385.1 Acidobacteriaceae bacterium | reverse complement strand
CACCACTTCGCCGTTCGAGATGGCGAGAGTATGGGTATTGGTGGATCCCGCCCTTTCCCCTTCGCGTTGTTCAAATCAGGATGAGGCACCCTGGTTTGGTGGTGATGCGGAGAAACTGCAGGTCCTTCGCTTTGCTCAGGATGACAACTTGTGTGGTGCAGCGGGCGCGGTGATGCCCCACATCTCAAAAGCGAGATGTGGGGTACCCATGTTTGTGGCACTGCGAGAGACAGCGAGACAGCTAGCTTAACTGGGGATGAGCGGCTGCTGCTGCGCCTTTTTGTTCATGAGGACGCGGCCGGACTTTTCGTACTGTTGCGTGACGGTGGTGACGTAGACGGCGAATAACTCCTCGCGGCGCTCGTTGGCCATCTGCTCCCGTGCCGCGGGCAGGTTCTTCGCGATGTCCGCGGGCTGCGGTTCCTGCTTGCCGGTGAGCTTGATGACGATGCCGTTACGGCCGGTATTGATGGCGTTGGAGACCTGACCGTCGCTGAGATTGAAGACCTGTGGGGCGATCTGACCGATCTGGCCGAGGTCGGGAACCTGACCGTCGCGGCCGGTGAAGTCCTGGGTCTTGACGGTGGCGCCGACGGTCTTGGCGGCGGCGGCGAGGTTGCCGCTCTGCTTCACCTCTGCAGCGAGCGCGTTGGTCTTCGCAGCGAGCAACTGGGGCAACTGCTGTTCGCGGAAGTCCTCGACCAGGTGCGACTTGTACTCGTCGAAAGTGGGCGCGTGCGCGGCATGGATGTCGGCGACCTGGAAGACGGCAAAGCCTTCACCGGTGGAGGCGACGGCGGGCGGTCCACCCTTTTTCGCGGTGAAGGCTTCGCCCATCAGCTTCGAGCTATCGGCGAGACCGGGAGCGATGGCGCCCTGCGCGAGATAGTCCGTGGTGACGACCTGAAGATGACGCGCGGCGGCGGTCTTGGCGAGGCCGTTCTTTTGCGCTTCGTTGGCGAGCGACTGCGCGTAGGCCTGGGCGGCCTGGGCTTCCTTGTCACGCACCATGGTGGCGAGGATGGTCCCGCGTACCTCATCGAAGGGCTTGGTGTGTGCGGTCTGCTTCTCCTCGGTCTGGATGATGTGGTAGCCGAACTGGGTCTTGATGGGCTCCGAAATCTGACCGGGGCTCAGTGAGAAGGCAGCCTTGTCGAACTCCGGAACGGTGACGCCGTGCTGCAACATGCCGAGCTCGCCACCGGTGTCCTTCGAGCCAGGATCTTCGGAGTACTTCTTGGCGAGCGCCGCCCAGTTGCCGCCGGCGCGGAGTTGCTTGAGCACGTCTTCGGCCTTGGCCTTCGCGGCTGCATCGGTTTTCGCGTCAGCGCCCTTCGGCACCGAGACGAGGATGTGGCGGACCTTCACCTGGTCGGGAACCTGGTAGTCCTTGAGGTGAGCCTGATAGTACTGCTGGGCCTGCTGATCGGTGATCTGGGGCGTGCCGCCGGGGATCTGGTCGGGGGTGAAGGCGATGTAGCTGATCTTGCGCGCTTCAGGGACCGCGTCCTTATAGCGGGCGGCGTTCTGCTTGAAGAACTTCTCGAGGTCGGCGTCGGTGGGGTTGATCTGCTTGCGCAGGTCTTCGCCATTCAGCACGACGTAGTCGAATTTGATCTTGGTGCTGTTGCGGCGGTAGTTGTCGGCCACGTCCTTGTCGGAGACGAAGACGCCGCCGGTAATGAGGGACTCGAGACGATTGATCTCCAGCTCGGTGCCGAGCTGCTTTTCAAAATTGGCGGTGGACATGTGCAGTTGCTGGTCCACCCAGTCGGCGTAGCGATCCTGACCGATGAACTGGCCTTTGGGGAAGAAGTAGATTGCCCAGGGACCTTCGCGCAGCTCGCGGCGGATATCGCTGGCCGTCACCTTGAGCCCCAGCTTGTCGGCCTGCTGCAGGAGGATCTCGCGCTGGATGAGCGCCTGACCGGCCTGCGGCATGAGGAAGGGGATAGCCTGCTCCGGGTAATGGCGCTGCTGCGCGATACGGCCGGCGACCTGGGTGACTTCCTGATTGGTGATGTCACGCGCGCTGCCAAAGGCGAAGTAGCGGCCGAGAAAGCCGGCGGGCCGGATGGAGGCGTAGGTGCCAGTGCCGGTGGTGCCCTGGTCGGAGTTAAGGATGCCGGGAACCAGCGTAACGACCATCGTGATGCAGGCCACGCCGATGATGAGCCAGAAGACGACCTTGATGGCTTTGGAATCTTTTTGCAGGAAGCGAATCATGAAGCGATGACGACCTTTGCGGTAGGCATGGCCGGAGAGATCACGGTCTTGGTATGAAGGCCGTGAGTTGAAGGCGGCGTGCCTGGTCAGAATTTCCTTTCATTATATAGGGCAACCGGATGCGCTTCAGAAAGGCATGTCCGTAGAGGGTCCCGCGAAGAGACGTGAGTATGACCCATCAAGCCGCTGGCTGAATTGCCCCCTTGGACGCAACGCGGAAGTATCTGAACGTGAACAATGCCACGGCTGCCGGCTACGGACCGTTTCTAGGCTGCGTCACCGGCCCGGAGTCCGGAGCGATGGGCATCCATTACGTCAACGGCGCCTTGTTGAATGGCGAGTTGAATGCGGATCAGCCGCAAGCACTGATTTACGAGCCGGAGGGGAATCGCCTGCGGCTGGTGGGTGTCGAGTATATTTTGGACGCCACGACGTGGTTGAAGAGTCACCCTACGCCACCGGTGCTGGAGGGCCAGGTCTTTCAGTTGGTTGCTGCCCCAAACCGGTTCAACCTGCCGACATTCTTCGAACTGCACGTTTGGGCGTGGCGGAACAACCCGCTTGGTGCATTCGTGGACTGGAACACGCGCGTGAGCTGCGAACATCAGGGCCAGTAGCACTCGATGAATGCGAGGCGGGTGAAGACGGCGGAGAGGATCAGGCGGAGTTCCGGCTGGTCCACTCTGGCTGCTGTGCAACATTAAAGCAAAAGCACAGATACATAATGTGGCGAGGTCGGTTCCGAGCAGCCGCTCCTCAAGAGAGCGGCTGCGTCCGGAGTCGCACCCTGCATGACACCATGCGCTTTTGCTCTAGCGCCAGTAGCGGTAGGGGTAGGGGTAGTAGCCGGGCGGCGGGGGTGGCGGCGGGTAATAGGCGTAGGGATAGGGCGGACGCGGAGGCATGACCCGGCGCGGTGGCACGACTGAGGCCTGCAACTGCTGCACTTCCTCGAGGCTGATGGGATTGACGGTGAGCGATGCCTTCAGGTGGAAGGTGAGCAGCGTCTCCGGCGGCATGATGTCGCGTGGGCCGGCGCTGGCCGCGGAGAGTCCGAGGCCGGCAGCGCCACCCGCCGCAGCGCCGATCGCGGCGCCGGGTCCGCGGCCTGCAACGGCACCGATGAGAGCGCCGATGGCGGCACCACCCACGGTATTTGCCGTGGTGTAGCCGCCTTTGCCGTGAGTATCCGTGGCGAAGGTGTCGGTCAGGACGGGATAGCTCTGGCCGCCGAGGGTGAGTGAGGTGATCTGGAGGGCGAAGCCGGCATCGCCGCGGAGAGCGCCGGGCTTCTTGACGCCGACGACGCGCCCCTGGAGAACCGCGCCGCGAGGGATGGCAAGATACTGGCCGCGATACATATCCTGCGCCACGGTGGCCTGGAAGGCCTCGCCACCTTTGAGGCGACGGCTATCGAGCGGCTCCGAGGTACGGATGCTGAAGAGGGTGCCGGGCTGGATGGTGAGCGGCGTGGAGGACAGGTGTGGTGCGGTGTAGGTGCGGGTCTGTCCACCGTAAGGTTGTTGTCCGTAGCCCTGCTGTCCATAGCCCTGCTGCGGATATTGGCCGCTGTATGGCGGACGCTGTTGCGGCGGAGCGCCGTTGCTCTGAGCTGGATTCTGGCCGGGATCCTGCATGGGGTACTGGTCGGACTGTGCGCCGGCCTGCGGCTGATTGGGCTGAGACTGGTTTTCTTGGGGCTGCTGCGGGATCTGGCCGCCCTGCGCATCGGGAGGCGGGCCCGCCTGACCCCATTGGCCGCTGGAGCCGGGCTGCGGCTGATCCTGCGGTTTGTAGGGGGCCTGCTGCTGGTTGGGATCGGTGGACTGCGCCTGCTGAACCGGCTGCTGGGCGTCCTGTGCCTGGTTCCTGTCAGAGGGGTCCTGGGCATTGGCCTGGTTGTTGCTCCCACTGCCTCCGGTAACAGTAACGTTGTTTACCACAGAGCGGACACCATCCACCGTGGCCGCAACCACTTGCGCCTGGTTCTTTGCAGTGTCAGATGAAGCTGTGCCGGCCAGGATGACGGTGCCATTCTGGGTGCTGGCGGTAATGTGCTCGCTACTGATGTCGGGATAGCTGGAGAGCGCCTTGAGCACGTCGGACTGGATGGCGACATCGGTCCGCGTGCCGCTCTGCTGTGCGTAGAGAGCTGGCGCTGCGGCGAATGTCGCAGCGCCAGTGAGACCAAGGCCGAGAACAAAGGACAGACGGGCCGCCGCCGATGGGGACAGCCGGAAGGCTCGAATGGAGGAATGCATAGGGTTCTACTCCCCTTCTTCACTACTTATTTGGACGCTCCAGCGCTCCTGCAGGACGCGGGGGAGGGTCCGTACGATTGCACAAACACCGCGGCGCCCGGATAGTTGCGGAGGTGCGGTTCCAAAGACAGCTCTGCCCGAGCTTAGAGGCTCGGGCAGGTGGGTTTGCAATAGCGCCAGTGGGTGATCCGAAATGGGTCGGGGAGGAGAAAGCTATCTGGTGGCTCGGAATTTGCGGATGAGGTTGGTGGTCGAGCTGTCGTGGGCCATTTTGGGCTCGGTTTCGCTGGTGAGTTCGCCGATGATTTTTTGCGCGAGGACCTTGCCGAGCTCGACGCCCCACTGATCAAAGGAATCGATGTTCCAGATGACGCCCTGGGTGAAGACGGAGTGCTCGTAGAGGGCGACCAGCTTGCCCAGGATCTCCGGTGTGAGGCGCTCCGCGAGGATGGTGTTGGAGGGGCGATTGCCTTCGAAGACGCGGTGAGGGACGAGCCAGTCGGGAGTGCCCTCGGCTTTGACCTGTTCCGCTGTTTTGCCGAAGGCAAGTGCCTCGGCCTGCGCGAAGACATTCGCCATGAGCATGGCGTGCTGATCGCCGAGCGGGTTCAACGTCTTGAGAAAGCCAATGAAGTCGCAGGGGATGAGGCGGGTTCCCTGATGGATGAGCTGATAGAAGGAGTGCTGGCCGTTGGTTCCCGGCTCGCCCCAGTAGACGGGGCCGGTTTCGGTTTCGACACGCTTGCCGTCGAGGGTGACGTGCTTGCCGTTGCTTTCCATGGTGAGCTGCTGCAGGTAGGCGGGGAAGCGCTTGAGGTACTGCTCGTAGGGGAGGACCGCTTGCGTCTGGGCGTCGAAGAAGTCGGTGTACCAGACGGTGAACAGGCCGAGGAGGACGGGAAGGTTTTTCTCGAAGGGCGCGGAGCGGAAGTGCTCGTCCATCTGATGAAAGCCGCTGAGCAGGGCGCGGAAGTTGTCCGGGCCGATGGCGAGCATGGTGGAGAGACCGATGGCGGACTCCATGGAGTAACGTCCGCCGACCCAGTCCCAGAAGCCGAACATGTTGGCAGTGTCGATGCCGAACTTGGCGACTTCCTTCGCGTTGGTGGAGATGGCGACGAAGTGTTTGGCGACGGCGGACTCGTCTCCGCCGAGGCCCTTCAGAGCCCACGCGCGTGCGGCGTGCGCGTTGGTCATGGTCTCGAGGGTGGTGAAGGTTTTGGAGGCGACGAGGAAGAGCGTCTCGTCGGCGCTGAGGTCACGCACGGCTTCGACGAAGTCGGTTCCGTCGACGTTGGAGACGAAGCGGAAGGTGAGATCGCGCTGGCTGTAGTGCTTCAGCGCTTCGTAGGCCATGACCGGACCGCGGTCGGAGCCGCCGATGCCGATGTTGATGATGTTGCGGATGCGCTTGCCGGTGTGGCCCTTCCATGCGCCGCTGCGCACCTTGTCGGAGAAGGCGGACATCTTGTCCAGCACCGCGTGCACGCCGGGGACCACGTCTTCGCCATCGACGAGGATCGACTGACCTTTGGGCGCGCGGAGTGCAACGTGCAGCACGGCGCGGTTTTCCGTGACATTGATCCTGTCGCCGCGGAACATTGCATCGATGCGCTGCTTCAGGCTGCGTTGCTCGGCGAGTTCAAGGAGCAGCTTGAGGGTTTCATCGGTGATGCGGTTCTTCGAGTAATCGAGGAAGATGCCGACAGCTTCCGCGTTATAGCGCGTGCCCCGCTCGGGGTCGTTCTCGAAGAGCTGGCGCAGTGTGGTCTTCGATACTTCTTTGGCATGCTGCCTCAGCGCCCTCCACGCAGGGAGTTCAAGAAGGGAGGGCTCAAGGAGGGAGGTGGATGGCGTCGTCATGATGGAAGGGCTCCTTGCATTGTGAATCGAATTGGAAGTAGTTCGCTCGACGACTGAATCATAGTGCAGTTTGCGGCATGGAAAGTTGAATCGCGCGCACGGGAGTTGCGGCCTATCGCAAAGCGCCGACGACGAGCAGAGCGAAGGCGACGATGAGGCCGCAGGTGCGGATCCAGTGGTAGAGGTCCCAGCGGCGCTCCTGCGCTCGCCAGTTGCCGGGGAGATTGGTGGGCGTCCAGAGCTTGGTGCGGTTGTTGATGGGAACGGGGCCGACGAGCGAGAAGAAGATGGCGACGACCTGGATGGCGAAGGCGATGGCGGCAAGATGCCTCGCGAGTACACCCAGGTGTTCGAAGGGCAGGAGCAGAAGCAGGTTCAGGAGGGTGGAGCTCGCCATCCAGAAGGGCATGACCTGGCCGAAGAGCGTGGCGAAGGAGGCGCGGACGGGGATGTGCACTTCGAGAGGCTGCCGGTTGAGCATGGGATGAGCGAAAGCGGCAACGTTGAGCTCGCTGCCACACATCAGA
>JAUTWX010000387.1 GCA_030838385.1 Acidobacteriaceae bacterium | reverse complement strand
CGGCTTGCGTCATGAAGTCGGTCGACGGATGCGCAAGCTTCGTCTGTGTATTGGTGACGACAAAGTGAGTGGAGAGATAGTCGAAAGTTCCTGCCGGATTCGATAGTTGATGCGCATTCCACGAGCTGAACCAGTCCGGATCGCCGCCGGTGGCAATTAACTTTGCACTCGGATCGACCGCACGAATCGCCTTGCTGAAGGCGAGCGTACGGCCGGCAATTTCGTCTTTTGTCGGCCAGCCAACGTTCCAATCTCCCCATAACTCATTTCCCAACTCCCATAGCAAGCCGCTGTGCTGGCGCCAGTGTTCATCCACGTGGCGAACCCACTCGGCCGCTTCCTGCGGCGTGCCACTGCCCAGATTCAGTGCTATCTGCGGCTCTGCCCCGATGCGCTCGCAAAAGTGAAGAAATTCCTCCGTGCCGAATGTGTTGTATTCCGGAATGCCCCACGCAACGTTCAGCATGCTGACGCGCTTCTCCTGCGGGCCGATGCCGTCGCGCCAATGGTAGCCAGACGTAAAATTTCCGCCGAAACGAACCAGTGGCGTCTCCATCGCCTTCGCCATTGCCACTTCGTCAGGATCAAGCCCATCGACAGCATCCGCGGGCATGAGAGAGAACTGATCCAGATCGACGCGCTCGTCCCCCCTGAGCTCCACGACGAAATCTGCCGGTTCCAGACGATGCAGTTCGCCGGCTGGCACTGGCAGCTGGAAGTCGTACCCCTTCCACTGCTCGGCGGCTGCGTCGATGCCTGCTGAGGCAAGTATGTCGCTACTGTTTCGCTTCCGAAGGGAGACCGTCAGTGTTGTTGGCCCGCTAAGATGGCGCGCAAAGAAGCTCCCTTTGTAGCTTAGCGTGCGCTGGACGGGAAGATAGACCTCCTGCTTGATGCCGGTAGGCTGGCCGGACACACCCATTACAACCAGCGATCGCCAGGAATTTGCGGCATTTCCCCATCTCGGTTCATAGCGGTTGCCCTGCTTTATATCTAAGGGTTCCCACGGCAAAGGCAGACCGAGCGCGGACGATTCCATTAGCTCCGGGCGATCGTGCACGAGCGATTCGAGATTCTTTGCGCTCCACAGGTTTTCTTCGAGCGAAGGGTTCACCAGAAGCTCCGCCCACAGTCCGTTGTATGTAGAGTTGCCGATGGGCTCCAGGAAGCTGCCAAAGATCGTCCGTGGGATGGGCGCTCCTGCCGTCTTGCCTGCGTCTACAGCGATCGTGGCTCGGGCAGGCACAGGCTTGACGACGGTGATTTGCGCATGGCAGCGGAACGCAAGGAGCGAGGCGGTAGCGATGAAGAGCGTGCTGCGAAGGAGTGACATCAGAATGCGGCCCCGAGAGAAGAATTCCCGCTGAACGCGGCGTACGCCAGTCTCAGTCAAGAGCGGCGGAATTGCAAAGGTATCGCAGGCTTTCACCGCAGTCAGACGGCCGCAATGTTCTCCGCAAATGCCGCGGAATTGGAGAAAGGCTGGGCCAAGGCCGGTGTGCTTCTGATAGAAAAGACGCGGGACGAGATGTAACTCGCATCCCGCCAACGGTGAACCGAAGATGACAGCGCACCCTCCGATTCGAGCACCACGCGGCAACACCAGGAACGCCCGCGGCTGGATTCAGGAGGCGGCCAAGCGGATGCTGATGAACAACCTTGACCCTGAGGTTGCCGAGAAGCCTGAGGAACTCATCGTCTATGGCGGCCGTGGCAAGGCTGCACGCAATTGGGAGTGCTACCACAAGATCGTCGAGACGCTGGATCGGCTTGGGAACGAAGAGACGCTCCTGGTGCAATCGGGGAAACCTGTCGGGGTCGTCCAAACGCATCGGCTGGCGCCGCGAGTTCTCATCGCGAACTCAAATCTGGTACCGCGGTGGGCAAACTGGGAGGAGTTTGACCGGCTCGATGCCGCTGGCCTCATGATGTACGGACAGATGACGGCGGGGTCCTGGATTTACATTGGGACGCAGGGCATTCTGCAAGGCACCTACGAAACATTCAAAGCAGCGGCGAAGCAGCACTTTAATGGCACATTGGCAGGCACCATTGCTGTCACCGCAGGGCTGGGTGGCATGGGCGGAGCACAGCCGCTGGCGGTCAAGCTGGCCGGCGGCGTCAGCATCTGCGTTGAGGTGGATCCCACACGGATTGAGCGGCGATTGAAGACCCGGTACTTGGATCAGGCGACGACCTCGTTGGATGAAGCGATGGGCATGGCGCAACAGGCAAAACGAAATAAGATCGCCCTTTCGATCGGTCTCCGGGGCAACGCTGCAGAGGTTCTGCCGGCGATGGTCGCGTCTGGCTTTACACCCGAACTGGTCACTGACCAGACAAGCGCGCATGATCCAATGTGGGGTTATCTTCCTCCGGCACAGATCGACGAAGACTTGAACGCTCTCCGAACTCACAATCCGGCGGCGTATATGGAGCGCGTGCGTGGCGCCATGGGTCATCACGTACAGGCGATTCTCGAGATGCAGCGACGCGGAGCAATCGCATTTGACTATGGAAACAATCTGCGGACTCAGGCGAAACAAGCAGGCGTTACGGACGCCTTCAGCTATCCCGGATTTGTGCCAGCCTTCATCCGGGATTCGTTTTGCGAAGGTCGCGGCCCGTTCCGCTGGGTTGCGCTCTCCGGAGATCCGGAGGACATCGCCAAGACAGACGCTGCATTGCTGAAGGTCTTTCCCGAGGACGAGCGGCTGCAGCAATGGCTGCGCTTCGCCTCAAAGGAGATCGCCTATCAAGGGCTTCCGGCGCGCATCTGCTGGCTCGGTTATCGCGAGCGGGACAAGGCAGGATTGCTCTTCAACAGGATGGTCCGAGACGGAGAATTATCCGCGCCCATCGTGATCGGCAGAGATCATCTCGACGCAGGATCCGTGGCGAGTCCTTACCGCGAAACAGAAGCCATGCTGGACGGATCAGATGCGGTTTCCGATTGGGCTCTCCTGAACTTTGCGACTGGAATCGCCAGTGGTGCCGCCTGGATGAGCTTTCACCACGGCGGCGGAGTAGGCATGGGATACAGCCAGCACGCGGGTCTGGTTGCTGTGGCAGATGGCAGCGAGGAGGCGGAACAACGCTTGCGGCTTTGCCTCACCAATGACCCAGCGATGGGCGTGATACGGCATGCGGATGCCGGCTATGCGAAGGCCCAAGGAGTGGCGCGGGATCGCGGTCTCGACATGCCGAGCCTCGCATGAACGCAGATCTTCTGATCACGGGTATCGCTCAACTCGCCACAGCCACGGATGCGAGACCGAAGTTTGGCGCACAGATGAGCGAAGTGAGTGTCATCGAGAATGCCGCAATGGCAATTGCCGGCGATCGCTTCGTGTGGACTGGGCTCGCGGCCGACTGGCAGGGAATGGCATCGCGCACGATCGATCTAGGCGGCCACGCTGTCGTTCCAGGTCTGGTAGATCCGCACACTCACGCTGTCTGGGCCGGCGATCGCCTGCACGATTTCGATGCACGCACCTCCGGTGTTTCTTACGAGCATATCCTTGCTTCCGGCGGAGGCATCTGGAGCACCATCCGCGCGACAATGGCTGCATCGGATACCGAATTGGTCTCACTCGCAGAGCACCGAATCTGGGCGCTGATTCGATCGGGAGCAACCCTAGTCGAGGTGAAGTCAGGATATGGATTTACGGTCGCTGGTGAACTCCGCATGCTGGAAGCCATCCATGTGCTCGCGTCGCGTCTGCCGATCCGGATTGTCCCGACGCTGCTGGTCCACATACCGCCGGGCGACGCTCGCGAGCGGGAGACATATCTCGACCAGGTTCGGAGTGAGTTGATTCCGGAAGCCGCCCGCTGCCGTCTTGCACAGGCAGTGGACATCTTCGTTGAGAAAGAGGCATGGAGCGCCGGCGACGCTGAGTCTGTGCTCTCATGTGCTCGCGACCATAATCTCCGCATCAAGATGCACGCGGAGCAGTTTCACTCGGTCGGCGGCCTCGAACTGGCATTGCGGCTCAAAGCGCTCAGCGTTGATCATCTGGAGGCTTGCCAACCGCATCAATATGGCCTTTTTCGCAACGGCCCAACCATCGCCACGATTTTGCCTGGTGTATCCCTACACCTTGGTATTCCCAAGGCACCCGGTCGTGAGTTGATTGACTCTGGTGCAGCAGTCGCAGTAGGTACGGATCTCAATCCGGGATCGAGCCCATTGTTTTCCATCAGCACAGCGCTTGGTTTGGCTGTGCGGCTGAATGGACTGACCGCACGCGAAGCACTCGTCGCCGGAACGCTGAACGCTGGACATGCCCTTGGACTTGCGGATGCGGGGCGCATTGCACCAGGCGCACAAGCAGACTTCGCTGTGTTGGAATCGCGCGACTGGCGGGATTTGGTTTACAGCATGGGCACAAATCCAGTACGCGAGGTCTGGTGCAAGGGCAGCCGCATCGTCTCGTTAGATCAAAATACAGACACTAAGGCACCCGAGGGGCATGAGCATGAGTAAGTCGTTCCGTCCAACGCTGCTCTACCAGGATGGCCGCTTTCTATTCGGGAAACGACTGGATGTGGACGATGCCGGGCGCATAACAGAAACGGGACGGGATGCGACACCAGTAGATCTGAAAGGCAAAGCGCTCCTTCCCGGCTTCGTCAATGCGCATTCACACTCATTTCAACGGCTCATCCGCGGCCGCGCAGAGTCGCGAGCTGTGAGCGGAAAAGACTTCTGGTCATGGCGCAACACGATGTATCAGGCTGCCGCCCACCTTTCCCCGGAGGACGTCTACGACGTAGCGCGCATGTGCTTCCTGGAAATGGTGCGCGCGGGCACCACGACGGTGGGCGAGTTTCACTATCTACATAACACGCCCGAAGGAACGCCTTACGATGACCCGAACTTGATGACGCGCCAAGTCATCGCGGCCGCCCAATCCGTGGGACTGCGCATCGCGCTTCTTCGATCGGCCTATCTCCGCTCCGGTTACCAATTACCACGCGATCCGGGTCAACGCCGATTCTTCGAGAATCTGAATGCCTTTCTCTCTAACATCGCAAGCTTGAGAGCGTCCTATCCAGAGAATGCAGCCGACGTGCGGCTCGGTGTTGCACCGCACAGTATTCGCGCTGTGCCTTTGGAAGAGCTGCGCGAGATTGTTTCCTGGGCACGGAGCAATTCCCTTCCCATCCATATGCATGTCGCGGAGCAGATTGCAGAGAATATGGAATGCCAACGCGAGTATGCATACACGCCGGTAGAGTTGCTGGCGCGAGAAGGCCTGCTTGGCCGGGACTTCGTTGCCGTGCATGCAATTCATCTAAGCTCGGAGGAGATAGCCGCATTTGCGAAGACGCAGGCCATCGTGTGCTCCTGCCCTACAACCGAGCGCAACCTCGGCGATGGCATCGTCCGGGTCGACGCTCTCATGAAACTGGGCGTGCGCCACGCGCTCGGATCGGATAGCCAGGCGCAGATCGATTCGTTGGAAGACGCACGACAACTTGATTATCACTTACGCCTGGCACAGCAGCAACGTGCGATTCTCGACCAGATCGACGACCGTCCTATCGCAGAACGTCTCTTCGACTGCGCAACCATTCACGGAGCGCAGGCGTTGGGTATTGAGTCTGGATCGCTGCGACTCGGACAGTATGGTGACATGGTTTCCATCGATCTCGAAGACATCTCGGTCGCGGGCTACACCTCAGAGACCCTTCTCCCGCTGCTTGTCTTCGGAGCGAATCGCACCGCTGTTCGAGACGTCGTCGTGAACGGCAAGGTCATTCTGCAGGACGGGCGCCATCCACTTCAGGAGGAGATAGTCAGCAGGTATCAACAGGTGTATTGCAAAGTATGGGGAGGAGAGTTCGCCGGTGGGGTTCTCCGTTGAGCACGGCGGTCGATCACCTCTCGAACTTGATCCGAATCCCATCCGCTTCCGCAATGCCGAATCGCCCTATAACAGACTATGCGAGCTCGGTATTGACGGCTCGAGGGTGGACGATTCGCGAGGCGACATACACCGACGAAGCCGGGACAGAAAAGGTCAACCTGATAGCAGCTCCGCCGGGACAGGGCATTGAGGATCGCGAGATCGATCTTGCGTTTCTCTGCCATACAGATACCGTTCCCTACGCGAAAGATTGGCGGCAGGCGCTGCAGCCGGTTCATCAGCAGCAGATGCTGCATGGTTGCGGCGCCTGCGATGTAAAAGGGTTTCTGGCTTGTCTCCTGGCCGCCGCTGAGTTCAAAGATGCACGGTGGATTAGTGGTCTGCGTATTGTATTAACCGCGGACGAAGAGATCGGATGCATTGGCACGAAGCATTTGATCGCCAAGGAGAGCCTGAGACCGCGGCGTGTTGTTGTAGGTGAACCAACATCGCTCCGGGCCGCACGCGCAGGAAAAGGTTATTGTCTAGCACGCGTCACGATTTACGGCCGCGAGGCGCACAGCGCGTTACCCGAGCAAGGGGTGTCGGCTATATTCGCTGCCGCACGTCTGGTCTCTGCGCTTGAAGATCTCAGCCACCGGCTCGCGACGAAGACACATGACTTCTTCGAGCCTGCATTCACGACGCTGAATGTGGGCA
>JAUTWX010000337.1 GCA_030838385.1 Acidobacteriaceae bacterium | reverse complement strand
TGAATGACTTGATTCTGGCCAACGTCACGCTGAACTCCGTACTTAGCCCGAGCCTGGTGAACAACTTCACGGCTGGCTTCCAGTACTGGAATAACCTGATTGCGGCGACGGTGATAGCGCCGAGAATCTTGTTCCCGGATGGTACGGAATTCGGCACGAACGTCAACGTGCCGCAAAAGTCCAGCCAGCACAAGTTCCAGTTCCGCGACGATCTCTCCTACTCCCGCGGCAGGCATACGGTACGCGGCGGAGTGGACTTCCTGTATGAGCCGCAGGTGGGCGGCTACTTCGAGAACAACTCGACGCCAGAATTCGACTTCTACGCGAGTCCCTCGCAACTGCTCGCTCTGCCACAGGGCTTTTCCACGCCAGGCGCCGTGCAATTCATGACGGGCACGTCGGGCGATCCGAGTTTCAATCTGTCGCCCAAGATGCTTGGTCTCTACCTGGAGGACGACTGGCGCGCCACGCAGCGGCTGCTCATCAATGCGGGTCTGCGCTATGACCGCGATATCAATACCTACGGCATTGACAAGCAGCGCAACAGTCGCAGCCTCCAGGAACTGAACGCCGCTGCCGCAACCGGGGTACCCACGCTCCCGACGCAGCACAATCAGACGACTTACCTTACCGGCTATACTCCGGATCTCACCAACATCGGCGGTGTCTATACCGGTCTGCCCAACAATGACAACCTGGACATCAGCCCGCGCATCGGCTTCTCTTTCGACCTGCTGGGCAATGGCCGGTTCGTTTTGCACGGTGGGTACGGACTCTACTTCGGTCAAACGTTCGAGAACATCCCGCTGTTCATGCTCCAGCAGGCCAACAACACTGTATTCGCGAATACCTTCAGCATCAGCTGCACCGGCCCGAAGGATCCCGGGTGCGTGGGCCCGAACGTTATAGTGCCAGGCACGAACACCACGCTGACGAATTACCGGTATGGCGTCGATCCAGCTCCAGTGATTCCGCCTGCGAGCCACGATCTGGCGCCAGGATCGACGGGTCGCATCATGGATTCTCACTATCGCAATCCGTACACGCAGCAGATGAATTTCGGCTTCCAATACGCTCCCAACAACTTCTCGGTCATTGAGGTGGACTACGTGCAGGCGCGTGGCCTGCATGACAACAAGACGGTCAACATCAATCCGATCCAATACTTCGGTGCTGGAAAGGGAACGCGGCCCTTCTCTGCCGCGTTCAACGCTGCCGGCGTGCCGCAACTTGGCCGCATCGCGGATGAGCAGTCCATCGGGCGTTCGTATTATGACGGACTCAACGTCAGCTATCGCCAGCAGATGTGGAAGCGCTTCACCGGCACCATCAACTACACCTACGCCAAGGCTTTGGCCTTTGAAGGCGGCGCGGCATCTTTCCGCAATACAGCGACTAACCCATTCCTGGGACAGTTCCGCCGGCAGGACTTTGGCCCGACGCCCAGCGACGAGCGGCATCACGTCACCGCGTCTGCGACGTTGAATCTGCCGTGGAAGATCGCTGTTTCGCCGATCTTTCAGATCGGTACAGGCCGCCCGATCGACATAGAACAGGCGAGCAGCAACTTGTGGGGCTACGGTAGCGGCAATGGCCTGCCACACGCGGTCGTGCCGGTAGGTGCTTCTCAGACGAACCCGGCATCCTATGTGGCGCTCGCGGGCATTTCGGGCGGGGCTTATATCGCCTGTCTCGAAAATGCGACATGTACCGAAGTCTCTTATGATAACTATCGCGGCCCGGCCTTTGTGGAGCTCGATGCGCGCATCGGCAAAACCATCACTATCCACGACCGGTACGACGTGAATCTCTTCTTCCAGGGCTTCGATTTGACGGATCGCGCGAACTTTGGAAGCAATCTCCACAATCTGGTTACGGATTTCGATCCTGACCCAAGCCTGAATAACTTCCTGAAGCCGAAAGACTTCATCACGCCTGGGGGGACAGTGATTCCCAAGTCGTTCCTGGGTGAGTTTGGAGCGCGTTTCAGCTTCTAAACTGACCTGTAAATCCAGCAGAAGGGTCGCCTCAAGGGCGGCCCTTCGTTTTGTGCTTCACCAGATGAGCGCGCGATGATTATGCCCCTGCGATGGTCATACCGTCGATGCGCAGCGTCGGTGATGCGACGGAGCTGCGGAAGACCATATCGTTGCCGGCAGCGGCGATGTTCTGGAACATCTCGCGCAGGTTGCCGGCGATGGTGATGCCTTCGACGGGATAGGTCAACTCACCATTCTCGATCCACAGACCGGAGGCGCCGCGCGAGTAGTCGCCGGTGACCATGTTGATCCCCTGGCCGATGAGCTCGGTGACATAGAGGCCGCTCTTGATCTCGGCGAGAACGGATGCGGGCGGCAACGGCGACGCGGATTCGAGGAAGAGATTGCCGGCGCCAATGCCGGGCGCGCCGCTGATGCCGCGCGAGGCGTTGCCGGTGGAGTGCAAATTGAGCTTGCGCGCCATATAGGTGTTGAGCAAATAGCTCTTCAACACCCCGCGTTCGACAATGACGGTGCGGCGCGTCGGCAGACCTTCGCCATCAAAGGGCGCGGTGCCAAAGCCGCCGACCAGTGTTCCGTCGTCGATGATGGTGAGCTCGGGGCTCGCGACCTGCTCGCCCAGCTTGCCGGCAAAGAAGGACGACTGGTGATAGATGAGCGAGCCGTTCGCCGCCTCGAAGATATGGCCCACGATGGAGCGCGCGATCTCCGGCGAAAAGACGACGGGCACCTGCTGTGTGGGCACGGAGCGTGCGCCCAGCCGGCGCAGGGTGCGGCGCGCGGCTTCCGCGCCGATGGACTCAGGCGATTCGAGTGCGGCGGCGGAGCGTGCGCTCGAATACCAGTAGTCGCGCTGCATCTGGCCATCGGCGGATTGAGCGATGGGACTGGCGGAGATGGAGCAGATAGAGCGGCGGTATTCGCCGACGAAGCCGCGGGAGTTGGCGAGGATCTTGTGACCTGCGCCGGAATCGAAGGAGCCGCCGCGGCTGTTGGTGATGCGCGGATCGGCGGCGAAGCAAGCCACATCGGCGCGACGTGCGAGAGAGATGCGTTCGGCGGCAGGCAGGTCGTCGACGTCGTTCGAATAGATACGCAGCTCGCCCGTGAGCTTGCCGAAGCTGGCGTGATCGGGCAGTCCGGCGAAGGGATCTTCCGAGGTGACACGCGCGAGCGTGACGGCGCCGTGGACCAGGCGCTCGAGACCGGCGGGTGTCAGATCGCTGGTGGAGGTGGACGCAGCGCGTGCGCCGAGAAAGACGCGCAGCCCCGCGGCGCGTGAGCCTGACTCCTTCAGCCGCTCAACTTCGCCCTTGCGGACGAGTGCTTCGAATTCGTCGCCTTCGTAGAGAACAACTTCGGCATCGGTTGCTCCGGCGGCGAGTGCTTGGTCAATGATCTGCGTTGCAAGATCGGCGGTAAGTTCGTGATGCGTGAGCGTCTCGATCATGAACGGCCGGTCCCGCCGACGACCATGCGGTCGAGCTTGATGGTGGGCATGCCGACGCCGACTGGAACGCTTTGTCCTTCCTTGCCGCAGGTGCCGATGCCTTCATCGAGGCGCAGATCGTGGCCGACCATCGAGACGTACTTCAGCGCCTCTGGACCGTTGCCGATGAGCGTTGCGTCCTTGACCGGCGCGGTGATCTTGCCATCTTCGATGAGATAGGCCTCGCTTGCGGAGAAGACGAATTTGCCGTTGGTGATGTCCACCTGTCCACCGCCGAAGTTCACTGCATAGAGGCCGCGCTTGACCGAGCGCAGGATGTCCTCGGGCGCATCGTCACCGGCCAGCATGTAGGTGTTGGTCATGCGCGGCATGGGGACGGCCTGATAGCTTTCGCGGCGGCAGTTGCCGGTTTCCGGAATGCCCATGAGACGCGCCGAAAGCTTATCGCTCATGTAACCCTTGAGGATTCCGTTTTCGATCAGCACCGTCTCCTGCGTGGGCGAGCCCTCGTCGTCCACGTTGAGGGAACCACGACGGTTGGGCATGCGGCCATTGTCGACGACGGTGACCTTCGATGAGGCGACGGATTGGCCGATCAGGCCGGAAAAGGCAGAAGTGCCTTTGCGGTTGAAGTCCGCTTCAAGCCCATGGCCGACGGCTTCATGCAGCAGCACGCCGGGCCAGCCGGGGCCGAGCACGACTTCCATCTCACCTGCTGGTGCGGGCACCGCATTCAGTTGCAGGATGGCCTGCCGCGCGGCTTCCTTAGCGAAGCCCTCGGGAGTCTTTTCGGTTTGGAAGTAGTCAAGCTCCACGCGGCCGCCGCCACCAGCGCTACCGCGCGTGATATTCGCGCCGTCTTTGGCGATTACAAAGACATTGAAACGGGCGAGCGGCTGGGTGTCCGATGCGAAGGTGCCGTCGGATGCTGCGACCAGGATGCGGCGTACTTCATCGGAGAAGCCGGCGCGCACCTGGACGATGCGCGGATCGGCAGCGCGCGCGGCACGATCGGCACGCAGCAGCAGGTCGAGCTTCGAAGCGATATCGGCATCGCCTTCCGGCGAGAGCACAGGATAGAGATCCTGCTGCCCTTTTTCGCGGAAGCCGACGACGGGCTCTTTCGCGGGGCCGCTGGCGATCAGGGCCGCGGTGCGCGCGGCGCGCAGCAGACGATCTGCAGAGAGATCGTCGGTGTAGGCATAGCCGGTGCGCTCACCGGCGACCACCCGCACGCCGCAGCCCGCACTCATGCCCTGATTCGCGGACTTCACCAGCGACTCATCGAGACCGATGGAGGTGGAAGCGATGGACTCGAAATAGAGATCGGCGTAGTCGCCGCCGGCGGAGAGCGCCTCGCCGAGGCAGCGCTCGAGCAGCCGTTCTGTGATGCCAAAGGTGTCGAAAAAATAGCGCCGGTGCTCTGGGCCGGAAGAATTGTGCTGCGTTCCAGACGGGATGTTTGTAGGGTGATGGCTCATGTCTGTTGATTGGATGATCTGCCCCGATTGTAGGCTTCAGCGCGGGCGAAACGTGATGGATTTTACCTGCATCCTCCGTGCTAGATTGGCGGCATGAGTACACAGGCAGTGGAACTCGAGCGGCAGCAGTATCCGGTAGGGCAATTCAAGCTAACCCCGCAGGTCACCGCAGAGCAGCGCAAGCAGGCTATCGACTTTCTTGAAGCCTTTCCGCGGCTGTTCCGACAGGAAGTGGAGACGCGCGGAGGCGCTGGCCTCGACCGGCCCTATCGGCCCGAAGGCTGGACGCTGCGCGAGCTTGCGCATCACCTGGCGGACAGTCATTCGCAGATGTCTGGGCGGCTGCGCATGGCGCTGACAGAGGACTGGCCGACCATCAAGCCATATGACCAGGAGGCCTGGGCGAAGCTGACGGACGCTTCGAGCGCGCCCGTGGCTTCCTCACTGGATATCATCGATGGCGTGCATGCGCGCATGGTGATCCTGCTGAGGTCATTGAAAGACGCGGACTGGGCGCGCGGGTTCCACCACCCGGAGAACGGGCCGGAGCGGGTGGACCAGGTGCTGCTGCGGTACGAGTGGCACAGCCGGCATCATCTGGAGCATGCGCGCGCTGTGCCGCGCTGACGGGCCAGGTCATCCCCCGGAGAGGGCATTTCGCCCGGCGCGGCTTCCGTCGCACACTGGCTGTGCATATAAATGCCGGCCATTGTTACAGATCTGAGTGCGGAGACGCTCGCACGCGAGCTTGAATCCTTCCTCGCGGAGCATCCTGGCGCTGCGGTGCTGGAGGACGCTCGCGTGCTCTTCGACATGCGCGAGGCGCGCTATGCGCTTTCCGCGGAGCACGGCCGCTGCGTGCTGCAGTTGTGGTCGGAGGAGCGGAACATCGTCCGCACTGTGACCGGGCTCGATGTGCGGAAGGATGCGCTACGCCTGCAGGTACGGCGCTTCGGACAGACCCGGCCGCAGATGCTGCACCTGCTGGCGGACCGCGATCAGCGGACTCCTTCTACGCGTGCGGCGATTCGCTCGCGCTACCTGAAGCAACTGGAGCACCTGTTGCCGCGCGCCTTCGGCGACTGGAAGATCGAGGCACTGCGTGGTTCGATGGATCTCGAACACAGTTTTGGTCCCGCATATGCGCGTGGAGTGCTGACACGCGGGCAGAGCGCGTGGGCGCTGATTGCGGTGAATGCCGAGGAGTCGCAGGCGACCATCGACGGCATTCTGACCCTGGGGCTGCTTTGGCTGAACCGCTGCCGCGAGCGCGCGGGAAATCCAAGGGGTGGACACGCGAGACATGTAGAAGGACTGCGGGTGATTGTGCCGGAGGGCCATGCGGCCGTCACACAATCGCGCATGGGCTGGCTGGATGCGGCGCCGGCGAAGTGGGAGTTGTACGAATGCGATGCGCGCGGCGATGAGTTGCGGCCGCTGGAGATTGGACGAAATGGCAATCTTGAGATGCGGCTGGTGCAGAACTTCGATCGCGCAGCAGCGAGCGAGCGTCTGCAGGCGGGCGTCGCGCTGGTGTTGGCACTGGTGCCGGATGGTGCGCGCGAGCGGGTCGAGCAGCGGGTGCACAGCGCGTCAGCTGTAGGGTTGTCGCTCTATGGGTTGGAGTTCGCACGCGTGCAGCATGGGCTCGCGCCGGGCTCTTTCCAGCGGCAGGACAAGATCACCTTTGGCGCCGGACCGAACGAGACAGAGCTGAATGAGGAGACCGCACCAATGTTGCGCGATCTGACTGCGCGCCTCTTCAAGAGCCGCCATACCGCCGGAAGCGCACGCGATCCACTGTATCGCATGCAGCCGGAGCGCTGGCTTGAGTCACGATTGTCGGCTGCGTTGTCGGAGGTCGAGCATTCGCTGCTCGCCGCGCCGGTATACCGGCAGGTACCCGCCTTTGTGGCGAGCGATCGCGGCATGCTGGACCTGCTCGCGGTGAACCGTGATGGCCGGCTTGCTGTAGTGGAGTTGAAGGCGGACGAGGATCTGCACATGGTGCTGCAGGGGCTGGACTATTGGATTCGCGTGCACCGCGCCGCGCAGTCGCGAGCGGTGGATGGCTCGAATGACTTCACGCGTTCGGGCTACTTTCCCGGCATCCGGCTGGCTGAAACGTCACCACTGCTGTACTTTGTCGCGCCCGCGCTGCGCATCCATCCGGCGACGGAGACGGTGCTGCGCTACCTGAGCGGCGAGATTGAATGGAACCTGATTGCCGTGGGCGAGGCCTGGCGACGTTCGCTCGAAGTGATCTGGCGCAAGCGTGCGGGCGCCAATCAGCCTTCCCGAAGCGCGAAGGCCGCGACGGGATCGTCTATCATTCCCGGTGCAGTCGGTTCCGATGCAATCTCCTCAGCATTGAAGCGCAGCGCGAAAAACTGCTCCACCGCATCGAGGATCGCGGGGCCGGTGCGCGCTTCGTAGATGGTTTTGCGCAGCACGCCGCCGCCTGGCACGCCATGCGTGAACCAGGAGGCGAACTGCTTCATCTTGCCCGCGCCCTCGCGGCAGGCCTTCGCCGCTTCGATGTTCTTCTCGTCCGACCCTGCCGTATGCCAGTGGCCCTCTTCGAGCAGCATGGTGAAGTAGGTGCGGATCATGCGGTAGCGGTCCCACTCGGTGGGCACGTCGTAGCGGCCGGTCGAGGTGTACTGCGCGATCTGCCGGAAGATCCATGGATTTGCCGGTGCGGCGCGGCCAATCATCACCGCGTCGCAGCCGGTGCGGGCCACCATCGCAGCAGCATCCTCGGGCGTGCGGACGTCGCCGTTGCCGATCACGGGGATGGATACTGCATCTTTCACCGCGGCGATGTGCTCCCAGCGGGCGTCGCCGGAGTAGCCCTGCTCGCGCGTGCGGGCATGCAACGCGACGGCATTCAGGCCGCTCTCTTCCGCAAGGCGCGCAAGCGGCACGCAGACGATGTTGTCGTCGTTCCAGCCCAGCCGGAACTTAACGGTGAAGGGAATTGTCACTGCGCTGCGCACCGCCTCGAAGATGCGGGCGATCAGCGGCAGATCGCGCAGCAGGCCGGAGCCGCCATTGCACGCGACAACGCGCTTGGCCGGGCAGCCGAGGTTCAGATCGACCATGTCGAACCCCGCGTCCTCAACGATCTTCGCCGCTTCGCTGAGAGTGCGCGGGTCCGAGCCGAAGAGCTGCGCGGCGATGGGGTGCTCATCGTCGTAGTAAGTGAGATAGCGCTTGCGCTTGGCTTCGCGCATGCGGGCCAGACCGTCGGCCGAGGTGAACTCGGTCATGATGAGGCCGCAGCCGGACTGCTGGTTGGAGATCGCCGTCTCGACCGTGGCGCCGGCGTCAGCGGCAGGCGTGAACAGGCTGGCGTTACGAATGAAGCGGCGGAAGATGGTGTCCGTGACGCCGGCCATGGGGGCGAGCACGGTCGCTGGGCGTACTTCTACCGGCCCGATGGCGAAGCGGGCGGGCACACAGGCGGGTAGAGTGCGCTCGGCGCCCTCCGGTGTTTGCGGGTTGTCGTCCCAGTGCTTCTTCATCGCGGGTTCTCAGCGCTAAGTGTGCAAATAAAGAGGCCTCCCGCAGGAGGCCTCTTCGAGTCTGCCGGGTAGCCGGCGTTACTTCGCGGCTGCTGCCGCCTCCGGCTTGGCCGCCTCGACCTTGGCGTACTTCCGGCGGAAGCGTTCTACGCGGCCGGCGGTATCGATCAGCTTCTGCTTGCCCGTAAAGAACGGGTGGCAGGCCGAGCAGATTTCCACGTGGATGTCGCCCTTATGGGTCGAGCGCGTCTCAAAGGACGTGCCGCAGGCGCACTGCACGCGAATCTGGTCGTAACTGGGGTGGATCTTTTCCTTTGGCATCCGTCGCAAATTCCTTTCCTGCAATCTTCCAATTTTAGGCGGATTTGCCCCGTTTCGCAAGGCGAAATGGCCGCTCTGCGGCATAGTGAATCCGGTCCACCTGCAAGGAGATTGCGCTCAATAGATGCTTTCTGCCCGCAAACGATGCTCGTATGAAGCGGTGTGGAACCCGGCGGCCACATGCTCTGTTCGTCTGCTGGCTCCGGTTCGATGAGGTACTGGGATGGGCTTGGGTAGTTGGGCCTCTGTTATTCTCCTCTGCGCGTCGATGCCCGTGGCGGCACAACAGTGGACAGCCTCACCCGCTCAAGATCAGGCAGCACCGGATCGAGAACATCCCACCTCTCCCATCACCCTGCGTCCGTGCCAGGCGTATTACACAATAGGCTTCGATCCTCCGGCTGCCGAACACGTGGATGAATACCACGAGCTCGCGGTGAAGGTCGACAAGCCGGGCACGACGGCGCACACCAACACAGGCTACTACTCCCAGCCAGCTTTCAAGCCGTAGCTGGGAACGGCGGATGAGCGCGCGGTCAAGCAAGTCCTGATCAAGCACCGCGTATATCGAATCGGCGGACCAGGCCGTCTTCGATCCTGAAGATATGACCGACCATATGATCTAAAAGCAGAGCGCCGTTGAGATCGTGGACCACCTGATGGACCTCGACGATGGACTCTCCTTCAGGGCCATTCGAGAAGCCGACGGGTTCCACGTGGGGATCGACCATTCCCCATTGGCGTGTCCAGTAGCTGCGGACGGCATCCCGGCCGTGCACGTGGCCTCCCTCCATTCCATTCGCCCAGACGACGTCCTGGTGCAAGGCGGCGAGCACGGCTTCGATGTCGCGCGCATTGAAGCGGTCGTAGATGTGCCTCAGAAACTCGATTTCATCCAGCATTCCCAATTCTCCAATCCGTCGTGTAACTCACACTTCACTGATGAATATTCCCAGTTTGCACTCGCGTATGGTCAAGCCTTCGAGTTGCGTGTCGAGCGCCCGATATTCGGCGCCAAACTGCTCCTGGAAACGTGTGAAGTCCGCGGCCGACTTCCAGCGGTCGATGGTGAGGAATATGGCTTCCTGCTGCGCCTCCGTGGAGGACAGCAGCTCGGTGCCGAGGTAGCCCTCGGCCTGGGCAAAGAGTTTTGCCCAGGCGCCATCGCTCGTGTAGGCACCGACGAAGGCGTCGACCTTTTCCGGGAGAACGACGAACTCCCAAAGGATGACGTACATTTCCACTTTCCCTCGTGAATGGGTGTGCGCTCCCACTGCACTTGCCAACGAAAATCGGCGGCGGGCGAGTGCGATACTAGCAGGCATGGAGAGGGCTGCGAATCCGGCGGCGGACTGCTCGCTTTGCGGCGGGACGGGTATGCGGATCACCCGCGATGCGCAGGGTGACCGCGTGGCGGCCGCATGCAGTTGCCGGCAGGCGCGACAGGCCCTTCGCCGTATCGAACGAGCCAACATACCGAAGCGGCACGAGCATGTCACGCTCAAAAACTATGAGTCGGTCGAAACCACTGGTTCTCACCAGTCGATGCTGGATGCCCACTTCAAGGCGAACAAGTTCGTCGAAGACTATCCACATAGCACCGATGGCCGAGGGCTAATGTTCGTGGGCATGGCTGGGCGGGGAAAGACACACTTGGCCGTTGGGGTGCTGCGCGCATTGATTGAGGAAAAGGGCTGCCACGGACTGTTCTGCGATTACGGTGACCTGTTGAAGCAGATTCAGAACTCGTATAACTCACGCTCAGAGACCACGGAGTATGAATTGCTACGCCCGGTACTCGAGGCTGAGGTGCTGGTGCTGGACGATCTGGGCTCGACGAAGCCCACCGCCTGGGTGTGGGATACGGTGGCTCAAATATTGAATTCGCGCTACAACCACAAGCGCACTACCATCATTACAACCAACTTCGCCAATTTGCCGCCTGCGGCCAGTCCCACAAAGGAAGACACCCTGGGAGATCGTATTGGCGAACGCATGCGTTCTCGACTGGCGGAGATGTGTGTGTGCATTGAGGTGTGGGGAAAGGATTTTCGTCTAGGCGCAGGTGGCGCGCGCTTCCCGTGGTCAGACGCGTCGTTCTCGTAGATGCCGGCGGCTAGACGGCGGTCCAGAGCAGCAGAATGACGGCGAGCAGGATCGCGGCGCGGTAGATGTACTCCGGCAGCTTGCTTGCCTTCGGATCAAAAAACGGAGACCGTTGGGCGTTCTGGTTCATCTCTCGCGTCGCCTGCATAAGGGCCTCTCCTTGGGACAAGGCAATTGCTTGCCTCTTAAGACGTTTCATTGTGACAAGATGTCGCAATAAATCGAATGAAGGATCGGTGAAGAGTTGGCGACTGCCATCCGCCAATGGATTCTCCGGTTCGGACACAGCGTAGAATCGCTGCCATGTCCAGTGCAGGCGACAGCGGCGCAGGCGGTTTCCTCTCCGAGAAGAAAACACAGCCGGAGGGCCGATCCTGGCTTCCGTGGATCATCGCCGGTGCGGTCGTTGTGGTAGTGCTTGGCCTCATTCTTGTCTCGAGTCATCGTGAGCGGGCCGCCCAACGGGCGGAGAACGCCTCGCAGGCGCCAGATCCCTATGCTGGCCAATTGAGCATCGGCAACCTGCAGATGAGCGAAGCGACCAATTTCGCCGGCGGCAAGGTGACCTATGTAGACGGGACCATCACGAACAAAGGCGACAAGACCGTGACGGGAGTCAATGTGGTGGTCACCTTTAAGAACGATATCGGTGAACCGCCACAAAAGATCCCCATGCCGCTGCGTCTGATCCGGACGCGGGAGCCCTACGTGGACATTGAGCCGGTGTCGGCAGAGCCGTTGAAGCCGGGGGAGACGCACGAATTTCGCCTCATCTTTGACCACGTTTCGCCCACGTGGAATCGGCAGTATCCGGCGGTCGAGGCGACCCACATCCAGACCCGCTAGGCCAGCTGGTAATGCAGTTTTTTCCGACAGGCTGTCATAAGCTCATGGCTGGCTCAATGAGGTGCATCGTTTGTCCATTACTTTAGTACGCAATGCGTCCCGTGGATATTTGGATAAATATCTTTATTTGCATCGATTTGCAGTGATGTACCAGTCTGGGACTGGATTTGGCATGCGCATTGCAATAGCCTTGGCAGCATGGCTAACAGACACGCGACAGTTCTTGCTTCCAGCACAGTGGCCGCCCTTATGTTTGCGGCGACCTTGAGCCTGTCCGCGCAGACCTCCTCCCCCCAGGCGACAGACACGCAACAGCAGCCATCCCCCGCGGCGCAAAACCCGCAGGACAACAGCACCTACGCCACCGGCAAGCCTCTTCCGACGAAGACGAATGAGGGCTTCTGGGGCCATATGAATCCGCTGGCCCGCAAGAAGTGGGTCAACCGGCAGGTCGGTCCGGTGAAGGACCGGCTGAATGAGCTGGATCAGCTCTCCGGAAAGAACGCCAACGATATCAAGGATCTGGACACACGCAGCACTGCCGGCATCCAGAAGGCGCAGACCACAGCAGATGGCGCGAACCAGATGGCGACCACGGCAAACACGCAGGCCGGACAGGCCTCGCAGATGGCGCAGCAGGCTTCGACCCGCACAGA
>JAUTWX010000309.1 GCA_030838385.1 Acidobacteriaceae bacterium | reverse complement strand
TCCACGATGCGGATGAGCTTGCGGCCGCCGCCTTCAACCTCGATGCGGATGCGGGTGGCGCCGGCATCGAGCGCGTTTTCGAGCAGCTCCTTGACCACCGACGCGGGGCGGTCGACCACTTCGCCGGCGGCGATCTGGTTGGCGACCTGGTCGGTGAGTACGTGGATGCGGCCCATGAGTTAAGAGTACGGCAGGGCGTCGTGGAGAACCTCCCGGAACGTGGCGGCGAATGCGGCGGATGACCGATTTCGGAAATAATTCTCCGGCGCTGTCGATTTCGGATGCCCTTGTTCGACGCGGATATAGGGGGAGGCATCATGGCACGGAAAACAAGGTTCATTGCGGCTTCGATTGCAGGCATCATCCTTGCGGCGGCTATTGCCGGAGCGCAGACGAAGCCAATGGCGGCATCACAGACTGGTTACGCGCCGGTGGATGGGCTGAGGATGTACTACGAGATCCACGGGACGGGCCAGCCGCTGGTCCTGCTGCACGGAGGATTGGGCGCTACGGAGATGTTCGATCCGATCATGCCTGCGCTTGCGAAGGACCGGCAGGTGATCGCCCTGGACCTGCAGGCCCATGGGCGCACCGCCGATATTGACCAGCCGATGAGCTACGAGGCGATGGCTGACGACGTCGCCGGGCTGATTCGCTATCTCAAGCTCGAAAGAGCCGACGTGATGGGCTATTCGGTAGGTGGCGAGGTCGCTCTGCGCACTGCCATACAACATCCGGAAGTGGTCAGGCAGCTGGTGATCGTCTCGGCGACATTCCGGCGGGATGGATGGTATCCGGAGATCGTCGCTGGCATGTCGCAGATGGGTCCTGCGAGCGCCGAGCAGATGAAGCAGACACCGATGTATCAGCTTTACTCTCAGATAGCCCCCAGACCTGCGGACTGGAACGTGCTCAATACCACGCTGGGCGAGATGTTCCGCAAGGACTATGACTGGTCGAGCGAGGTGAAGGCGATCCATCTACCGACGCTGCTTGTTTTTGGCGATGCAGATGCTGTGCGCACCGCGCATGCGGTTGAGCTCTTCGAGCTTCTCGGCGGAGGCAAAAGGGATGGAGGCTGGGATGGCTCCGGAATATCCACGGCACGGCTGGCGATTCTGCCGGGCGTGACGCATTACACGATCTTCTCGTCGCCAGCATTGGTTTCAACGGTAGTGGCATTTCTGGATGCACCTATGACGAAGACAAAGTAGCAGGCTGCGAGTAGAGCCACCAGGCGCTGGCCAGGTCCTGCACGATGTGTCCTAGCGATTTGTAGATGGTGATTTCTTCCGGTGAGCGGCGGCCTTCTGACTTCCCTGCTAACACATGGCCGAGTTCGGCGAGGATGTGGGTGTCATCGACGAGGCCGGCTTGTTTGGCGCGGAGAAACTCTGCGCCTTGCTGGATCACTCCTTCGCGGCTGTCGGCGAAGTAGCGGGCACGGGCGACGAGTGCGTTGTCTATCTCGGCGGGGCCGGCGTGGCTGGAGCCGACTGCGTTGATGTGCTGGCCGGGCTGGACCCACTCGGATTTGAGGATGGGTTCGGAGGCGGCGGTGACGGTGCATACGATGTCGGCGCCGGCGACGGCTTGCTGCACGGTGGCGATGGCGGTGATGGGGATGCCGAACTCGGCCTGCATCTTTGTCGCAAAGGCGTGGGCGCTATTTTGCGAGCGGCCCCAGACGGTGATCGATTCGAGTGGGCGGACTTTGCTGATCGCTCGCGCGTGGGTTGCCGCCTGCTCGCCGGTGCCGAGGATGGCGAGACGCGTAGCATCCCTGCGGGCGAGTACGTCGGTTGCGACGGCGCTGGCTGCGGCGGTGCGGATGGCGGTGACCTCGCCGGCGTGGACGACGCATACGGGTGTGCCGGTGTCGGGCTCGAAGAGAATGATGAAGCCCTGGTGCGATTGCCTGCCCTGCGCTACATTCTCGGGAAAGATGCTGATCAGCTTCGCGCCGAAGGGCTTTGTTGCGCCGAGTGCGCCAGGCATGATGCCGAAGAGGTGGCCGTTGGCGAGCGGGATGATGGAGCGGAGGAGTTGTCTGGTTTCACCGGCGGAGAAGGCGATCATCGCATCGCGCACGAGCGGGATGCAGACTTCGTAGGTAAGGCGGTGGGCTACTTCTTCGCGATCGATGTAGCGCATGAGACGTCTACGTTAGGCCGAAAGCGTTTGGATTGCCATCGCCACATGCTTGAACTACGAAGCCGTGCGCGCTGTGCCTCAAAAAAAGGGGCCAGGTTGCCCTGGTCCCTAATGGAGGTTTCGTCTCCCTACTGCTCTTGTTGGAGCCAAGCCGGAGATGGCTTGACAAGGATGCTAGGAGTGCCGCTTGCGCGCAGTTGTCATGGCGGGGTCAAGCAAATGTCATTGCTTTCACGGTCTTCGAGACCTGCCAATATGTTGGGCGTTGCGCGCTGCATAGGATGGGAAGGCCCATTTCTGTGGAGATGCTGGCTGGACAGCAGATCCCGCTGCTACGCCGGTCTCGTTTGCGCGAGACGGCTCCGGTCGGGATGACCAGACTGGAGAATGGTGGCTCTGGATTCCCTGCTGTCGTCTTCCTACGCCGTGGTCAGCTCGTGCGCGGAGCTTTCGTCGTGGTGGCCGGGGGCTCGGTCGCCTAATACGTGGAGGCGGAGGAAATTTGTCGAGCCGGTTAATGTGCGAGTACCGGCGACGATGCCTAATATCTCCTGCGGCTTCATGAAGCC
>JAUTWX010000307.1 GCA_030838385.1 Acidobacteriaceae bacterium | reverse complement strand
CTCGCTTCCAGGCTGCCGATTTGATTGTGCTTGGGGTGCCTATGTGGAACTTCGCTTATCCCTACAAGCTGAAACAGCTGATCGATCTCGTCTGCCAGCGCAACTTTCTCTTCACCTTTAGTGAGGGTAAATTTGGTCCGTTGCTCAAAACTCGCAATGCCGTCGTGATCTACAGCCGAGGGCAGACCTACGCGGAACATTCACCGACACCGGCGTCGTTGTTCGACCACCAAAAAGGCTACATCGACTTTTGGCTTCGCTTCGTCGGTGTAGAGAAGACCCACAGCATTGTTATTGAAAACACATGGAGCGACAGAGAAGCGGAAACTCTGGCTAAAGGCAAGAGTGAGGCAATCCGGCTAGTCGGACAGCTATGAAGCGCACCCACAAGGTCACACCTAACAACCGGACGCGGCCAGGGGACGCGCACAGGAACTGAATAGGCGAGGGAATCGGCTCTATCGCAGTAGATTCATACTGCAATTGCAGTACTGGCCGGCGATATAGCGCATCGACTTCGGGTACACGTTCGGGTACAGACGTCAGTTCGCCCTAATTGCGGCAAACTGCGCTAAATTACAGGTGGAGATGGGTTTAGCTGGTCCACAAACTACGCTCAATTACGCTTATTTATCATAGACTTACGGTATTCATGGGAAACTCAAAATCCGTCGGAAGCAATTCCATGGGGGTTCGCTTCCCCCTCCCGGCACCATCTAACCTATTTATTTGCAGTAGTTTGCGAGGTCGCGCCACTCGTTCTCCCCAGATGCCTCGGGTACAAATATGGGTATAATGCACATCCTATTTATTTCAATAGTTTGATGTCGTCTGGCTCTGACTCTTCACCAGCAATCTATATACAAGTTAGCGTCGTTTACGCTCGATTACGGAGTGCGCAGCGGATAATCGGTTCGCCAAGGCCTTCGTAATGGATTTATGCCCGCTGGAGCCATAGATCTCCCGAGTCGCTTTTGGGCCCAGCGCGCACAAAGCGTTCGTCCGCGGATTGGAATCATCCACATCCCTTACGAGCTACAACCTGTCTTTGGACCTTTGCGACCGGGCTCACAAGCTCCGCTTCGAAATTCTTGACCTGACGACCGATCTTTCCGAAGGACTACAGCAGCAGAACTTGGATGGCTTCAACGCAAGGGCGTATTTGCGGGCTTGTGGGCGTCGCTGGGCCAGCAATACCTTCGATGCGAGCGGCAGTGGTGGCTGTAGAGAAAAGGGCAGGATTACGCATCGCTATGGGAAAAGGCCCATCATCACCAGACTGACCAACCAGTCGATATCTGCCGATGAGACTTCAAGGCTATGCGAAGTAACGTTGGGTGCAATGTGCAATCCGGAATCAATCCCAACGTGGGATACCCCATCAGCGACAAACAAGTGGCGATCTGCGCTGAATAGCATCTTCACCTGCCCCAAGCTGCTACTACCTGGGCTGTAAACGAAGGCGCCGCGTTTAGCAATGACCTCCACGCCATTCGGAGCAATGGTCCGTGCGCCCTCCGGTACAATCAGGACGCTTCCTTCGTCAAGGCGCCTCTCCAGCCATTCAAAGATCTGCGCCGTGCCTTCGGCGTGGCCTTTGAAACCCGCCTTCACTTCCATCACGCCGAGGATCTCCAGGTTGCCGCCCCGCTGAATGGCCACGATATTGTCGCTGAACTAGAGTTCCTGGCCGAGCTTCCCGCCAGACATCAACTGGACTTTCATCCCTCGGTAGATCTTCGCACCGGGGGTTTTCTTGGCGATATCGGCGAGAATTGCGAGCTGCCTTTCGCGTGATAGTACTTCGCCAATGTTGCCCTTGAGTATGTTGAAGTATCCAGTTCCCATTTTTCGGAGCAATGCTTGTTTTACTGGGTCTTCGGCCGTGCGCAACTCCGCCAGGAATGAATCCATTCGCTCTAGGACTTGTGCCTGATGCTTGCCGAGTCGGCCGAGGAGTTCCTTGGCGATCTCCTGTGTCATTGCGGGCGAACGCGGAATTTCCATGATATTGACAACGCGCCGGCTCAACGCCGTTGCGGCCTTCCGTGCGTAATCCTTGCCGAGCAGCCCAGTGAGCAGAGACTGTGCCCGCTTGCTCTGGGTTACACGAATCCATTCCTGTGGGGAGATTGCGCGTTTCGTTCTCGCCTTATACGCCTCAAAGTATTCCTGCAAGTCGGGATGAGCGAAGCCGGATTTCTCCGCGTTGAGGATGTCCTCTACCGGCGCAACTTCTTTCTCAAGACGAGCAAAGAGTTTCGCGGCGGCCTGATAGGCTTCCTGCGTTGGCCGCTGGCCCTTCTGAGGCCTGTCGACCGGTGGCTCAGCGCGACGAGGCTTTACCAGCGAATGTGAATACGCGCACCTCCGAAACGTCGTGATCGACCTATCGTAGTTCCTTACGGAAATCTCACACGAAGCTGGAATCTCGGACGCTAACTAATCTTCTAGTTGCTCGTCTCATTAGCAGGACATGCCTCCGAAGCGATCCAACACGTTGACAGAAGCAGAACTCCGGATTATGCGCATCCTGTGGGAACGCGGCGAATCGCTGGTGAGCGAGCTGGTGGCCGCCATGCCGGAGAGCACACCGCTGGCCTATACGTCTGTCCTGACAACTGTGCGCGTCCTGGAGCAGAAAGGATACGTCCGCCATCGCCAGGAAGGTCGCGCATTCGTCTATCGCCCGTGTGTCGCGGAGCGTGACGCGAGCCGTTCCGAGGTGCGGCATATACTGCATCGTTTCTTCGGGAACTCGCCGGAGCGCCTGCTTCTCACGCTGCTCGGCGATGAGGACGTGTCACCGGACGAATTGCAGCGTCTCAAGGCCGCCATTGCTCAGGCCGAATCCGCGCCGAAGGAACAGCGTGCGAGACGGAAGGGGCGCAATTGAACTTCCCTTCCGAGCTCTTCCGTATTGGCGCCCATGTATTCGTTGCCGGACTCTGGCAGGGCGGGGCCCTCATCCTCGCCGTGGCTCTCGCTCTCCGCTTTTGTTCTCGCGTTGGTCCTCAACTCCGCTTCGCCATCTGGGGAGTCGCATTTGTCGTGCTCCTCGCCACGCCGCTGCTGAATCTGCAAGCGCCCTCTTCTCCATCCGGTGCGCTCGTCGCGAGCGTCCAGCTTAGCGAGACGTGGGAATATGCGATCGCCATCCTGTGGGCTGTCTTGATGGCTGCCCGGGGCGTGCAGCTCACCGTGCATCTGTGTCGACTGCGGGGCACCTGGAAACGTGCCACACCGATCAGGGCTGACGCCAACGTTTTCACCCTGTTGCAGCGCAGCCGCCGATCCGTAGAGCTGTGCACCTCTGCGGATATCGATTCTCCAAGTGTCATTGGCTTCTGGTCCCCTCGTCTCCTGGTTCCTGAGTGGCTGCTTGCAAAGCTCTCACCCGAGGACATGCGTCAGATAGTGCTTCATGAGCTGGAACACCTCCGCCGCAAGGACGACTGGCTCAATCTGATACAGAAGGTCGGCCTCGTGCTCTTTCCGCTGAATCCAGGACTTCTCTGGGTCGACCGTAAGCTGTCCGTCGAACGCGAACTCGCATGCGATGCTGGCGTTGTCGCCTCGACCACGCAACCTGTTGAATACGCGCGCTGCCTTACGAGGCTGGCGGAGCATCGCTCGCAGTACCGCAAACTGGCGTTGTCTCTTGCGGCATGGACTCGCCAATCCGACCTTGGACGCCGCATCTTTAGCCTCCTGCAACCCGCCAGCACCTGGTCATCTCGTCATGCGAGATTCGCAACGGCCCTCCTAATCATGGTACTCGCGGCCTCCGGCGTGGAGATGGCTCGCGTGCCACATTTCGTGACGTTTACCAATGCACATGCCGTGCCCGAACCTTACGCATCCGTTGCTGTTGCAGACTCTCAATCTGCTCTGGCCGTGGTCTACCACCCCGAGATCGCACAACCGCGAGCAACCCTGCTTAACGCCGTGATGCGCCCTGCCCGCTGCCCGCCGCAACCTGCTGCGATGAAGCTTCAGCAGCAGCCTCGGCACAACGCACGGGCCCTGAAACTACGGCGACAGCATTCCCGCATGGTGCTCACTGTAGCCCCGGCCTCCGTACCCGGGAGAGCGAATCCATACCGCGCAAGGCTTATCCAAGCTGTGTATGTGCTGCCTAATGATTTTTCGCCATCGTATGCTGCCGTCGCATTCGCGGATGGCTGGCTGATCGTACAACTTTAACCACACAGTGCATGCCCGGAGGAAGGCTCATGTCTATATCAACTAATGAACTAGTTACAAGGTCGCGCAAACTCGCCTTGCCCGCCAGTTTGACTGCTCTCGCAGTCGTAGGCGCCACTCTCTTTGTCCACCAGAACAATGTTCCTGTCGCGGCAGAAACGGTCTCCCCGCTGGACAACAACAGCGTTGCCACACTGACTGCGATGGATCATGCCATGGAGTCACTCGCGGCGCGCGTGACTCCCGCTATCGTCAACGTCGCGGTAACCTCAAAGGCGGAGGAGCAGCCCGCCGATATGCAGGGCAGCGGTCCACAGGATCTGCCTCCCGGACTCCAGCAGTTCTTCGGCTTCGGAAACGGTGGCGGCCACATGCAGATGCCGCAACAGCCGGAACTCCAGCATGGCGTCGGTAGCGGCGTCGTCATCTCACCGGATGGCTACATCCTGACCAACAATCACGTGGTGGACGGAGCGACGCAGATCAGGGTCACGCTGCACGATCGCCGCGTGCTAAACGCTAAGGTGATCGGAAGGGACAAGCTCACCGATCTCGCGGTCATCAAGATCGATGCGCACGATCTCCCCACCATCCCCTGGGGCGACTCGTCAAAACTCCAGCCCGGCCAGACTGTTCTTGCATTCGGCAGTCCTTTCGGCTACTTCCAGTTCTCCGTCACGCGTGGCATTGTTAGCGCGGTGAATCGCCAGAATCCATACTCGGATGATCCCCGGAAGTTAGGCGGCTATATCCAGACCGATGCAGCGATCAATCCGGGCAACTCCGGCGGCGCGCTCGTCGATGCACACGGCGAACTTGTGGGAGTCAACACATTCATCATCTCGAATAGCGGTTCCTTTGCCGGCGCTGGATTCGCTATCCCGGAACAGATCGCCAAGGCCACCGCGGACCAGATTATCAAGACGGGCGGCGTCCACCATGGCTACCTGGGCATCAGCATGAACGATGTCACACCTGCAAACGCGCACTTCTTCAATCTGAGCGAGGCTTCGGGAGCCATCGTCGCACAGGTCTCACCCGACTCACCCGCGAGTCGGGCGGGGCTAAAGAATGGCGACGTGATCGATCAGCTCAATGGACAGAAGATGCCCAATGGGAGCGCTCTCCAGATGGCGGTCGCAGACGTGCCTCCTGGAACAAAAGTACAGCTTGGCATTCTCCGTAACGGCCATGCGCAGACCATCGATCTGACGGTTGGCGAATACCACGGCAACAATCAGGTGGCCGACAATGATGACGCGGACGGCACCGCCGATCATGGAGGAAAGCTCGGTCTCGCCATGGCCGACATCACGCCGGATGTGCGCCAGCAACTTAATCTGCCGGACAATGTGAAAGGTGTGGCGATCCAAAGCGTGCGCCCCGGTAGCCCAGCCGAAGACGCGGGCATCCAACCCGGTGACGTCGTCGTGCAGGTGAACCGCCACGAAGTCGATTCCACAAGCCAGGCCGTGGCAAGCGTCCGCTCGATTCCTGCCGGACAGGACGTGCTGCTGCTCGTCTGGTCCAAGGGTGGAGAGAGCTATCGGGTGCTTCATCCCGACCATGGTTGATGCTTTCCTCAGATCTCTTCGGGGCTGCCACGATCGACTCGCGGCGGCCCGACTCGTTTGAGCGGTCAGTCCTCTGCTTGGACGCGAACTGCGGTTTCCCGCTACATCGGGTTAGCAGAAAGAAATATCGGAATAAATCGTACTCCCAATTGGGAAGGTCTCGTTTCTGCATGGCTGATGACTGCTCGAGTGGCACCGGCGCTCCGCTTCGGGTCGCGCAAATCCGGAGAATGTCATTCATGGCTGGTGAGCCATCTGTGCGTTCGGTTAAAGTTGCCAGTTGCATATTGAGGAGCGCCGCCCAGAAACGCCCAGGGTCGTTCTTCCCGCAGCGCCTCCAATTCCGCCTTCGCGCGTCGGGCTTGCGCAGCTTTCCGCGCCGTTCTCCTCCGTCCTTCAACCGATCTCGTCTGAGCGCCTGAAGGTAAAGAAAAGGCTTGCCAACTATAGATAATGGTCCGCGCCTTCTGGATGCGAACCACGCTCGAGAGTGGTTTGTTCATGGGGTCGCCGTCTCCATATAAGCCGACATGTGAGAGATGATGTCGTCTGCGCTCGGACCAGACGCCGGTGCGATCCTCTCGTCAACTGTCGCCTCTTCACGCTGCCGCATCACGGTGTCCATCTTGTCCAGCAAAGCTGCGGCATTGCTGGCAGTGGCAACGCAGAGGATGTCGTTTTTCTTCAGTTCGTGCGCCGTATAGCCACAGAGCCGGTTGCGACTTTCTGCCGCGACCCGGTTCAACTCCTGATCTTGGCCGACGTTGAGCTGCGGCAGCAGATCGACCAAGTCGAAGACGTTGGTCACCAGCGACGCATGGAATCGCGATTCCGGGTCCTTAAGCCGGTCGGCCATATGGCTGACCACGCTCTTGAGCCGGCTCCACAGGTCCTCCGTTTCCTTTTCGAGAGACTGCCGTACGTTCGCATCGATCTCCCGGGCAACGCGCGCCTGTTCCTCGGCCGACATGGTGACGCGGAAGTCGTCTCCGCTGGGGATGGGCAGCACCTCGAGCTTCAGGCCGAACTTCTTGCGCAGCGCATCCGCAGAGGGGTAGTCCTCCTCGCGGAAGAGGCCATTGAGTTCGGGCCGTACGTGCTCGATGTAGCTGGGGTAGAAATCGAGGAAGTCATCTACCTGCTTCGAGAAGCTCTGCTCAAATTCGCGCACATGCGCGCCGAGAGATCGAAGTAGAAGTGCGCCGGGAGCAGGCGGTAGCCTTCGTCCGACCAGGGCAAAGTGATCTTGTAGCAGTGCTGCCGGATCTGCCCCGCGAGTGTCCGTAGGTCGTCGAGCCTGCCGGCGCCGCGCAGCAGTTGCTTGTTGTAGCGACCGGCGCTGACGGGTGCCCCGTGCTGGCTGGCAACCTCGTGGCTGACCTTGCGATCGTGTTTGACCGCGGTCCAGATGCTGATGTGGATCGCGGCCAGCATGGCGCGTTCGGTAATCATTGCAAAACCTCCGCATGTTCGACGCCGAAGCGGACGAACTCCGGCGTGTGGGTGATCGCACGATCGCGAGCCGCCGCATCGCGCATGGCCAGAACACGAAGCTCAGTCGGCATGCGGTCGAGATACCGCATCCCCTTGGCGATCGAGTGATCGGTGAGCACACGGCCGAGTGCTGTGGCGATGGCGATCCGC
>JAUTWX010000281.1 GCA_030838385.1 Acidobacteriaceae bacterium | reverse complement strand
CGTACCCAGCTTCCGCGCCGTGGAGCACCGGCTGGAGTTCGTCGCCACCGTGCGCGGCGTCGCCTATTACAACGACTCGAAAGCCACCAACGTCGACTCCACCATGAAGGCGATCGAGTCCTTCCCCGGCGGCATTCACCTGATCCTCGGCGGCAAAGACAAGAAGTCCGACTACACCACACTGCGTCCGTTGCTGCACGAACGGGTGAAGTGCGTCTACACCATCGGCGCCGCGGCGGAGAAGATCGAGGCGCACATCGCCGGGGCGGTCGAGGTGGTCCATGCGGAGACACTTCCCGCAGCCCTCGCCAAAGCGCATGATGCTGCAGAGGCGGGTGACGTCGTTTTGCTGGCCCCGGCCTGCTCCAGCTTCGACCAGTTCGAGAACTACGAGCAGCGCGGCCGCGTCTTCAAACAACTGGTGGCAGCACGAAAGGCAGCAGAAGGAAAGTAATGGCGAAGCGTGTCGGGGTGGACAAGTGGATGTTCTGCGTCACCCTGCTGCTGGTGCTGTTCGGCCTCGCCATGGTCTTCAGCTCATCCGCCGTGATGGCGAAGGAGCGCTTCGGCTCGCCGTATAGGTTCGTGCTCTGGCAGGCGGCTTATGCGTTCTGCGGACTCATCAGCATGGTTGTGCTGATGCATGTCGACTACCGCCGCTATAACAAGCCGAACGTCGTCTTTCCCACGGTTGCGGTCACGGTGCTGTGCCTGCTCGGCGCATTTCTCATGCGCGATTCGCACGCCACCCATCGCTGGATTCGCTTCGGCATCTTCTCCTTCCAGCCATCGGAGATCGCGAAGCCCGCGCTGGTGCTCTTTCTCGCGTGGTTTCTGCAGGACCGCATGCAGCAGATTGAGGACTGGCGCAACACGCTGCTGCCGGCCGCGCTGCCCAGCCTGCTGTTCATCGTACTCATCCTGAAAGAGCCGGATCTCGGTACCGCGCTGGTCTGCGCAACCGTGACGGCGATGATGCTTTACCTCGCCGGCATGGAGAAGAAGTACTTCGCCTATGGTGCGGTTGCCGCTGCGCCGGTGCTCTACTGGATGCTCTTCCGCGTGCCCTGGCGCCGCGCCCGTATCCTGGCCTTCCTCGATCCGTGGAAGGACCCGCAGGGCTCCGGCTTCCACACTATCCAGTCGCTCATCGCCGTCGGCACCGGCGGCCTGCGCGGCCTCGGCTACATGGAGGGGCGGCAGAAGCTCTTCTATCTGCCGGAGCCGCACACCGACTTCATCTTCGCGAATATCGCCGAGGAGCTTGGCTTGCTGGGTGCGGTGGTCATCATCGCGCTCTTCGTCACGCTGGGTTATCGCGGGCTGCGCACCGCCAGCCTATCGAAGGATCCGTTCGCGCGCTTCCTCGCCTTCGGTATTACGGCGACGATTCTCATTCAGGCCTTCTTCAATGTGAGCGTTGTGCTGGCGCTGGTGCCCACCAAGGGCATCACGCTGCCATTCGTCTCCTACGGCGGCACCTCGCTTTTCTTCACGCTGGCCAGCATCGGCGTGCTGCTGAATCTCTCCCGCGAGACCGATTAAGTGATGTTGGCTGAGCGGCGCTATGCGCCGATATTGAATGGAAGATAAAGCAGGTCCTTCACTCCACCTTCGGTTACGTTCGGGATGACAAATCACCACACTAGTTCGCCGGAAACTCTGCGCATCCTGATCGCCGGCGGCGGCACGGGTGGCCACGTCATCCCTGCGCTCGCCATTGCCCGGGCCTTGCGCGATCGACACGGCGCCGAGGTACGGATGGTGGGCACGGCGCGCGGTCTCGAGACGAAGCTTGTCCCCGAAGCCGGCTTCAGGCTGGAACTGGTACGGGCCGACCAGTTGAAGAACGTCAGCCTGGCGACGCGGGCGCGCACTGCATTCGATCTGCCACGCGGCGTCCTGCGCTGCATTGCGCTGCTGCGCGAATTTCATCCGCAGGTGGTGATCGGTGTCGGCGGCTATGCCTCCGGTCCGGCGATGCTGGCGGCCTTTCTGCTGCGTATTCCCATGATGGCTTATGAGCCAAACGCTGCGCCGGGGCTGGCGAACCGGCTCATCGGCAAGCATGTCGAAGCAGCAGCGGTGAACTTCGAGCAGACGAGGCGCTTCTTCCGCAACGCCGTGGCGACGGGGGTGCCGGTGCGCGACGCCTTCTTCTCGCTGCCGGAACGGGTCAGCGACGGCTCGCAGCACCTCCTGGTCTTCGGCGGCAGCATGGGCGCGCGTGCGTTGAATCAAGCGATGCCTCGAGTGGCCGCTTCGCTCTTGTCCGCACTGCCCCGGCTGACCATCCTGCATCAGGCGGGCGCAAAGCATGTGGACGCTACCCAGGCCGCGTATGCCGCCAGCGGTGCCGATCCGTCGCGTTGGGAGGCGCGGGCTTTTCTGGATGACATGCCGGCGCGCTTCGCCAATGCGGACCTGATCCTCTGCCGCAGTGGCAGCTCCGTCGCGGAGCTCGCCGCGGCTGGGAAACCATCGCTGCTGGTGCCGTTTCCCTTCGCCGCCGACGATCATCAGCACAAAAATGCGTTGATCTTTGCGGAGGCGGGCGCTGCGGTGCTGCTGCCGGAGTCCGAACTCACGGACGAGCGGCTTACGTCGGAGTTGACTCGCCTGCTGACCGATCCCGAACGCCTGCGGGAGATGGGCTCGCGCGCCAGGACATTGGCGCACCCCGACGCCCTGCAGAGGATCGCGGCGATGGCGGTTCGTGTCGCCGCTCGTGCGCGTCCCTGACAAACACGAAGGGCCGGCAGCAGTTGCTACCGGCCCTTCGGACTTGCTCGTACGGGTTATTGGTATGGATTAACGGTGTCCACCGCCGCCGCCGTGGCCGCCGCCACCGCCGTGGAAGCCACCACCGCCGCCACCACCGTGGAAGCCGCCACCGCCACCACCGTGGAAACCACCGCCGCCACCGTGGAAGCCACTGCCTCCGCCATGGAAGCTGCCCATGCTGCCGCCGTGACCGCCAGCGAACGCATTGCCATGGAATCCACCAGGGCTGCCGCCGCGGAAGCCGCCAGGATTGCCGCCGCGGAAGCCGTTATAGCCGCGGCCGATCGCTCCGCCGCGATAGCCTACTCCACCGCGGCCATATCCACGTCCGTAGCCATATCCGCGTCCGTAGCCATAACCACGCCCATAGCCATGTCCGTAGCCGCTGTGCCAGTAGCCGCCGCGACCGTAGAATCCATGACCCCAATAGCCGTGGTACCACGGACCCGCCCCGATGAAGAGGCCGCCGAGGAACCAGCTCGGGCCGTAGAAGCCGTAAGGCGCGCAGGAATACGGATAATATCCGTAGTAGCCATAAGGGCAGACCGGAGACGCCCCGTAGTCATAGGCAGCACCGTAGTCCGGACCGTAGTCCTGACCGTAGTAGCCATCATCGCCAACACCCACGCCAACGCCCATCTGTGCCTCGGCGCGTGGAGTCAACGCCAATGGCGCGGCCAGCAGGCCCAGCGCGAGTACCCATCCAAAGAGTTTTTTCATATCGCTTCCCCCATTCGGCCCCCGCTCTTGCTGCTAACCGAGTGGCCGTCGTGGTGCGTGGGTGAACCAGCGGTTAGTGCTGAGTCACCCAACCGATAAGACCCGGAACCCCATACAAAAGTTGCGCGAAATGACCGGCTGCTAGAGTAGCCCTTAGCTCTTTATGTTTGCCAAGGCGCAGCGCGTTCATTTCATTGGGATTGGCGGCATCGGCATGAGCGGCATCGCCGAAATCCTGCTCAATCTCGGCTATCCCGTCTCCGGTTCCGACTTGAAACGCTCCCCGGTCACCGAGCGGCTGGCCGCACTGGGGGCGACCATCTTCGAAGGCCACGCCGCGGCCAACGTGGTCGGCGCCTCGGTGGTGGTGGTCAGCTCGGCCGTGAATGACGCCAATCCGGAAGTCGTGGAGGCGCGGGCCAGCAAGGTGCCGGTGATCCAGCGCGCCGAGATGTTGGCGGAGCTGATGCGGTTGAAGTACGGCATCGCCGTGGCCGGGATGCACGGCAAGACCACCACCACCTCGATGATTGCTGCGATCCTGGCCGGTGGCGGCCTCGATCCGACGATTGTGGTCGGCGGTCGTATCGACGCGATGGGCTCCAATGCGCGGCTCGGCAAGTCGCAATATCTGGTGGCTGAGGCGGATGAGAGCGACCGCTCCTTCCTCAAGCTGTCGCCGATTCTCGGGGTGGTGACCAACCTCGATCGCGAGCACATGGACTGCTACCAGGACATGGCTGACGTCGAGGCGGCGTTTGTCTCCTTCATGGACAGGGTGCCGTTCTACGGCGCCATTACTGCATGCGTGGACGATGCGCTGCTGGCGGCGGTGCTGCCGCGTGTCCGCCGCCGCGTCTATACCTATGGCTTCACGCCGGATGCGAACTTCGTCTGCCGCCTGCTGCCCACCGGAGAAGGCGCGCGTTCTCGCTTTGAAGTGGTGGCCGCCGGACACGTGCTGGGCGCGTTCGCGCTCCATGTGCCAGGCCGGCACAACGTGCTGAATGCAACCGCCGCCGTCGCCATCGGGACGCAGCTCGAAATTGCTCCGGCGGCGATCGCGGCCGCGCTGGTTGACTTTCGCGGCGTGGACCGCCGCTTTCAGTTGAAGGGCATGGCGCGCGGGATCACGGTGGTCGACGACTACGGCCATCATCCGACGGAGATTCGCGCCACCCTCGCCGCTGCGCGTGACTGCGGCTATCAGCATGTCCACGTCATCTTCCAGCCGCACCGCTACACCCGCACCCGCGACCTGATGGAGGAGTTCACCGGCGCCTTCGACGACGCGGATTCGGTGGAGATGCTGGACATCTACGCAGCCAGCGAGGAGCCGATCGCGGGTATCGATGCCGAGGTGCTGACCAAGAAGATCCATCGTCCGCAGGTGCGCTATGCAGGAGATGTTGCAGACGCGGTCGCCGCCGTAACCTATCGCGCCCAGGACGGCGATCTGATCATGACGCTGGGCGCGGGCAGTATCTCGCAGGTTGGCCCGCAGGTGCTGGAAGCGCTGGGCAAATAGGACTGACCTATTGGAACTGTGGGGCGAGGGCGAGTCGCGACGCTATGGCTGCAAGCCGCTTGTCATAGGTCCAGAGAGAAGCGCCGGGGCTTAGCAGTGTTGACGCGAGCAGATGCGCATCGACGTAGCCGATGCCGAGCCCAGCCAGGTTGCGCGCCCGAATGAGTTGCAACACCTCTGCGTCTTCAGCCTTCAACGCTTGTGGCAACTTGGAGAGAGAGCCGAGCACACCTTCCAGATCACGGAGGGTGCCAAGAGCCAATTCTCCGATCACAAAAGAATGTGCCAACACGGAGTTACTCGTTAGAAGCGTGACGAGTCGCTGGTTGGTGGACCGAAGATGGTCGATCCACACGGAAGTGTCTACAAGGATCACTGAGAGTCGAAACGCCGCCGCGGAACGGGACGCAGATCCGGCTCAGACCCACCGAGGCGCGCCAGCCGGCGTGCGCTCTCTCGTTCAATCAGCGCCTTCAATGCCTCACGCAGCAAGGCTGTCCGCTCCTCGAGGCCGGTCAGACGCTGGGCATCCGTGAGGAGATCATCATCCAGTGAGACGGTGGTTCGCATGTCTTAATTCTCCCATATTAAGGCATCATTTTTCGCATCAAATGATGCCATAATATGCTTCTCGGATACCGAAAAAGAACTTAATCTAGCTGAAGCTGGGTTATACTAGATGACATGTTGCAGATAGGCGCCTTCCAAGCAAAGAACACTCTCGGCTCTCTTCTGGATAGGGTGGAGGCAGGAGAAGAGATCGTCATCACCCGTCATGGCCGGCCGGTTGCCCGTCTCGTACCCGACACTCGTGATTGGGATGTTGCGGCAGCCCGCGCGGCTCTTCAGCGCATGCGCGACCGTGTGCCTCCAGGTGCAGGGATCGACTGGCAGGAGTTGAAGGCGGATCGTGATTCCGGGCGGCCATGAGTTTCGTTCTCGATTCCTCCGTCACGATGGCCTGGGCTTACGCGGAGGAAACCTCTCAGGCGGTGCGTGAGGTCTTCGAGCACCTGGCTCAACATGGGGCTTGGGTACCCTCGCTATGGCGGCTTGATGTTGCAAATGTTCTCGAGATGAGCGTCAGACGGGGCAGACGAGATGCAGCATTTCGGGATGCTACCCTCGAAGATCTCGCGTTACTGCCAATTGCAGTCGATACAGAAACGGATCGGCATGCATGGGACGCCACGCTTCACCTTGCGACGCGACACCGGCTGACTACCTACGACGCCGCCTACCTTGAACTGGCACAGCGCCGCGAACTGCCGTTGGCTACGCTCGATTCTGAACTGCGCTCGGCGGCGGGTGCCGAGAAGGTTCCCCTGCTGGGCGCTTGAAGGCGGCGAGTTCGAGTTACCGTTGCTGCGCGGATACCCCGGCCCCTCCGGCTGCACTATGCACAGGGCGCTTTGGGATACTGCGGGGTATAGTGGCCGAAGGCGATTCTCACGACCTGGCTCGGGCGTGGCGAAAGTAGAACGACAATTCAGCCGCGCGGCAGCGACCCTGGCGGACGAGGAAGGCTTCGACGACGTCTTCCGTTCGCACGCGGTCAGCCGGCCGCGACCTCCCTCCTCCTTTCAGGAGACCGGCTCGGTGCGTCCCCTCGAAGAGGATGACGACGAATTGCCGGTCCTGCGGACGCGGCGTCGCGTCCCGGTCAAGCGCGGACCTCTGCCCCGCGGACGCCTGGGCCGCATCCTAGTCGTCGGCGGAGCGCTGGGCATTCTTTCGCTCGTGATCGCCGCCTGTCTGGCCGTGCACAGCTTCTTCATGACGGATGCGCGCTTCCGCATCGACGCCGCCTCGTCGATCCAGGTGTTGGGCAACAGCCAGGTCACGCGGCCGGAACTGCTCTCGGTCTTTGGCGGCGACATTGGCCGCAACATCTTCCACGTGCCGCTGGCGCTACGCCGGGCCGAGCTCGAACAGCTTCCCTGGGTGGAGCACGCCACTGTCATGCGCCTGTTGCCCAACCAGCTTCGCGTCTCGGTGATCGAGCGTGTGCCGGTGGCCTTCGTGCGCGCCGGCAATCAGATTGGCCTGGTGGACAAGCAGGGGGTGCTGCTGAATATGCCGCCCACGATGATGGCGGCCAAGCGCTACTCCTTTCCCGTGGTCACCGGCGTCACGCCGCAGCAAAGTGCGGAAGACCGCGCCTCGCGCATGCGGCTGTACGCCGACTTCATGAACTCCACCGGCGGCGCGGCGTCTTCACAGTTGAGCGAAGTCGACCTCTCCGACCCGGAGGATGTGAGGGTGCTGCTGCCCTCGGCCGGATCGGACCTGCTGGTCCACTTCGGCAGCGAGGACTTCGCGGCGCGATGGCAGCGGTTGGAAGAGAAACTTCCCGGCTGGCGGCGGCAGTATCCGCGGCTTGCCGGGGTCGACCTGCGCTATCAGCGGCAGACCGTACTTGAGATGGCGAAAGCGGCTGACGAAGCTGGAGCGCCGGTCGCCGCGAATGCCGCATCCGCACACGCAACTGCCACTGTTTCGAAACAGCCGGCCAGGCCGGTTGTGCACAGCCGATCTTCCACACAAAAGAGCCTGCAACATGGCAGGATAGTGTCTACGCGCAAGCCTGTGACGAAACCCAAGCCAACCAGGAAGCCGGCGCACAGCCCGGCCATCCACCGGGATACCGACGGATGAACGCACCCGAACGCAACGATGGCCTGATCACCGTGCTCGACGTGGGCAGCTCGCGGGTGCGGGTGGTGGTGGCGGAGGTGGTGGATGGCGCGCTGCGTTATCGAGGTCATGGCTCGACGGCGGCGAAGGGTATGCGCAAGGGGCTGGTCGCGGAGCTGGCGCCGGCGTCGCGCTCCATCATCCAGGCCGCGGACATGGCAGAGCAGAGCGCGAATGCCATCCTGGCCCATTGCGTGATCGGCGTGGGCGGCCCGCATGTGCGTGGGGTCAACAGCCGCGGCGGCATCAGCCTGGGAACCCGCATGCGCGAGATCACGCGCGAAGATGTGCGCGCTGCCGTCGATCGCGCACGTGCCGTCTCGCTACCCGTCGAGCGCGAGCTCATTCATCTGCTGCCGCAGCAGTTCATCCTCGATGAACAGCCGGGCATTCACGATCCGGTGGGGATGATCGGCAACCGGCTCGAAGTGAATCTGCACCTCTCCACCTGTTCGGCCAGCGCCGCGCAGAGCCTGGTGACCTGTGCGAACAAGGCTGGCCTAGAAGTGGCGGACACGATCTTCGAAGGCGTCGCCGCGGCGGAAGCGACGGTCTCCGCGGACGAGCGCGAACTGGGTGTCTGCCTGATCGATATCGGAGCAGGGTCTACCGAGGTTGTAGTGTTCTTCGAGGGCGCGGTCGCGCACACTGCCGTGGTTCCGATCGGCGGCGATCACTTCACCAACGACATCGCCGTTGGGCTGCACGTCTGCGTGGAAGAAGCGGAGTTTCTCAAGCAGCACTACGGCAATTGCGTGGTGACGGCGATCTCATCCTCCGCCGAAGTGGAGATTAGCGGCACGCCGGGGCACGGGCCGCGGACGGTTCCGCAGCGACAGATCGCGGAGATCCTGGAGCCGCGCGCGCGGGAGCTCTTCCACATGCTGCGCGACAACCTGCGCTTGGGCGGTGTGCTGGAGGCGCTTGGCGCCGGCTGCATCCTGACCGGCGGCGGCGCGCGGCTGGCCGGGCTGCTCGATTCGGGAGAGAGCCTGCTGCACGTTCCGGCGCGGCTGGGCTACCCAGCAGCGCTATCGCGCATGCCCGAGGAACTGGTGCAGCCCGAGTATGCGACGGCCATCGGGATGCTGCTCTACACGCACCGGACGCGGGTGCTGAAGGCGGCGGAGGACCATAGTTTGCGGGCGAAGCTGCGCGCGATCTTTGCGGGCAGCCTGTAGAGGCTGCGGCGGGCAGTCTTTGAAGACTGCGGCCGGAAGTCTGTAAAGACTTCGGCGGGCAGCCTAGAGAGCCCGGGTCGACAGGACGTAAAAACTGCGGCATATGGATGATCTTCGGGAATTCTGGAGCCTGTGGAGAAAAAGCAGTGGAAAACCCGAGGAAACAGGAATAAAAGCAGTAATAGGACGGAATACAGCAGCGAGATGGGAGCAGTGAGCCGATGAACAATCCAGAGGAGATCCGCATTCAGTACAACGACGAGATGCCACGCGGCGCAAAGATCAAGGTGATCGGTGTGGGCGGCGGCGGCGGCAACGCGGTGAACCGCATGATTGCGGCCAAACTGGAAGGCGTCGAGTTCATCGCCGCAAATACCGATGTGCAGGCGCTGCAACTTTCTCAGGCGCCAGTAAAGCTGCAGCTGGGCGTGAAGCTGACCAGCGGCCTGGGTGCGGGCGCGAACCCCGATGTGGGCCGGCGCGCGGCGCTCGAAGACTCGGAAAAAATCATCGAGGCGCTGGAAGGTGCGGACATGGTCTTCGTCACCACCGGTCTCGGCGGCGGCACCGGCACCGGCGCTGCTCCGGTGATCGCGTCGCTGGCCAGCGAGATGGGCGCGCTAACGGTTGCAGTCGTAACACGGCCCTTCGGCTTTGAAGGCAAGCGGCGCATGCAGCAGGCGGAGCGCGGCATGCAGGAGCTATTGGAGGCGGTCGACACCATGATCGTCATCCCCAACGAGAAGCTGCTGGTGGTCGCCAAGGACGCCGGCTTCTTCGAGAGTTTCCGGGTGGCGGACGATGTGCTGCGCCAGGGTGTGCAGGGCATCTCGGACATCATCACCATTCCGGGGATCATCAACCGCGACTTCGCAGACGTGAAGACGACGATGCACGGCATGGGCTATGCCGTGATGGGGACGGCAATGCGCTCGGGCGCGAACCGCGCGGTGGAGGCAGCGCAGGCGGCCATGGCGTCACCGTTGCTCGAAGCCGGCGCTATCGACGGCGCGAAGGGCATCCTGATCAATATCTCGGGCTCCAGCAACCTGAAGCTGAGCGAGGTGAACGAAGCCTCGACTTTGATCCAGAACGCCGCCCATGAGGAAGCGAACATCATCTTCGGAGCGGTGCTCGATGAGAGCATGGGCGACGAGGTGAAGATCACGGTGATCGCGACCGGCTTCCGGCAGGACCTGCCGAAGCGCGACGAGTCATCGCGCGATACGCGCTCTATGAAGCCCGAGGCGCCGGCCTTCCTGAACCTGGACGTGCGTACCGCGACGCCGCGCTTTGCCAGCGAGGTTGCCGCTGAAGCAACGCGCGCGAATGTGCCCGTGCCCGAACCTGTCGGCGCAACTGCGTACTCCTCTGGATTCGGTGGTCAATCTTTTGCCAGCCTGGAGTCGTCGCCCACGTTCCAACCCATTGCCCCGCATCCGCCGGCAACGAAGGAGCGCAAGGAAGCGGCTGCCACAGCGGAAGATTCGGCCATTGGCGGCTTTCTGGAGACCCTGAGCGCGGACGAGAACCGGACCCGGGAGCAGCGTCGCGTGGAAGAGGCGGAACTGGAAGAACTGGATGTGCCGGCATTCATGCGCAAGGGCGGACGGTAGCCTCGGTCCGGGAACCGTTTGGATAGGCTGAAGCATCCCACTAAAGCTTGGGTACCTTCCCCCTTCCGGTACTAGTACTGAGGTAAGTACCGGCGTTGTAATGTGAAGAACGCTCAACCGGCGGGACGAGTAAGCTTAATGCCAGAAATCGGGATTGCAGGCCCGGCGAATCTGCCCGGCCTGTCGTATCTCCGCTACACTGGATACTCATCCGGGTTGAATCCAGCAGGGGCTTCTCAATGGGTCGGATCGTCTCATTTTTCATTACGCTCGGAGTGGCCGTCGGGCTTGCCGGCGCGGTTGTGCCAGCCCATGCCACCACCCGCACCACCACCGTCCACCACCGGAGGACGGCCCGGGTGCGTTCGACTCACAGCACGCGGCACAGTGCTGCGACCGTAGTGCGTACACGGCTGGTGCGGGGCCGCGACGGAAAACTGCACCGCGTCGGCGGGCGCCATCGCTACTACGAGCATTTCACCGGCGACTCTTATGCCGAGAACGACATCACCGCAGGGGACAACACGGCGGGTGAAGATCCGGTGGTCCGCGCAGCGGCCATTGCGGCTCTGGGCAACATGAATGGCACGGCGGTTGCGATCGATCCAACTACCGGACGCATTCTGGCCATGGTGAACCAGAAGCTGGCGCTGTCGAGCGGAGCTGAGCCCTGCTCGACCATCAAGGTTTCGGTCGCGCTGGCGGCTCTCGAAGAGGGCATCGTCACCAAGGACACGCCAGTGAACCTGGGCGGATGGTCGATGACCATGACCGAGGC
>JAUTWX010000270.1 GCA_030838385.1 Acidobacteriaceae bacterium | reverse complement strand
GCGGGAAAGGCGCCGCAGTCCTCGTATGACGCGTACATCAACGAGCTGATTGGATGGCGCGAGCTGGCGGTGAACTTCGTCATCCATGCGCGGGCTACGTATGACACGATCGAGTGCGCGGAGCCGTGGGCGGAGAAGACGCTGCGCGAGCATCTACGCGACCGGCGCTCCTATGAGTACACGTATGAGCAGTTGGAGCGCGGCGAGACGCACGATGCGCTTTGGAACGCTGCGCAGTTACAGATGGTGCGCTACGGATGGATGCACAACATCCTGCGCATGTACTGGGCGAAGAAAATCCTGGAGTGGGCGCCCAACCCGGCCCGGGCCTTCGATTGGGCGGTGCTGCTGAACGATACCTACGAGCTGGATGGGCGCGACCCGAACTCGTACGCCGGGATCGCGTGGGCGATTGCAGGCAAGTTCGACCGGCCATGGTTTGAGCGCGAGATCTTCGGCACCATCCGGTACATGTCCGGCGCATCGACAGGGAAGAAGTTTGACTCGAAGCTGTACATCGCGCTGGTCGCGAATCCGGAGATGGCGGCGGAGCAGATGTTCGCGGCGGCGAGCCGGGTTTGAGTGAGAGCGGTACCCCCTCCCCCCACCCCGCACCGCACCGCAGCACGGCTGTAAATCATTCTGTATGCGCCGCTTACGGTATCTGTGGACGCGTAACTGCGGCGGTCTAAAGGACTTAAGTGCTAAATATGTCCAAACAAAGGGGTTAGCGGCGCCGAGAGCCAGCCGGACTGCCAAGCCACAAACCTCCCCTATTTCTAGTGTAGCGATCTGAATGGGATGAAATGGCACTTATTTGTGCGGGCGGAGTCGGGCCGTCCGGAATTGGAACGCGTCCTCGATTGCTAAGGCCGGTGCCCTAGAGCCACTTGTGTTTGCGGGCGCCGGGTGTCGCGACGGGATGGCCATGCTTGTAATGGGTGTTCCCGGGAGGGGTAGCCGCTTTGCGGGCGACGGAATGGCGGACCGCCGGCTTGGACGAGGCGTGGCGCGGGGCGCTCCATGCTGTGGCGATGAGGAGTGGGGCGAGGAGACAGGCGGCGAGAAAGCGGGTGAATCGCATGGAAGACCCCTGGGCGGATATGGGGGACTCCTATGCTGCCACGCGGATCGTGGGATTTGCACGGGAATTCTGGTTTGTTTGGCTGGTGGGTGGTGCTGGAGGTCAAAATGGCACTTCGGCGGGCGCACCCAGGGTCATGCCCAGTAACCTGCGAGTAAGCTGACGAGAGATGAGGCGCAGCCATGAATGAAGCACGGTGTTCCTTTTGCGACCGATCTGCCGACGATGTGAAGGCGCTCATCAAGGCGCCCGCGGGGGACGCTGAGGTTTATATCTGCACGGATTGCGTCCGCGCCTGCGCAACCACTCTCAACAAGAGTGGCTTAGAGACGCCGCAGGTCGCGAGAGACAGCAAACCTGCTCGTGGTGATTCCGCCCGAGAACCCAACAAGAAAACTGAGTAGGCGAGTGGTGGGTGCATGCGCGGTGTTGCGCAGTTGAGCTTTTGCCACACCACGCGTTGCGCAGGATGAGCACGGTTTGCTGGCCATGCGGTGCCCGATCGATTGCACGCTATTGCACGCGGCGATAGGTGACGTGGCGGGGATTGCTTCCGGTGGCCTGGGTGCTTTTGTGGCTGGTCGTGGTGCTCCTCGGGCGTGCGGTAATGCGATGCGTCGTGGTTGGCTGTGCGGCGTAGCGATGCACGGTGGTGCTGGGCACGGTGGCGCGTGGAATATTGACATGCGGCATTGCGAGAGTGGGCGCCGGAGTGGCCGCGGTCGTGAGCGCTTTTTCCGCGAGGGCCTGCGCGGACAGTATGGGAGCGGTGAAGAGCAACGCGAGCGACGTGATGGCGAGGAGACGCAGAATCCGCATGAGGGCACCTCGATTGGGAGAAGCGCGGGGGAGATCATGCTGCCACGCGGGTATGGTGATTTGCACGGGAATTCTGATCCTGTCCGCGTCAGGGGCACCCGGTTTTGTGGCGCTACTTCGACAAGCCAGACCGGTCAGAGGCACGCGGGGCACTATGATTTAGGTATGTCTGAGCTGGTTCAGCTCGGTTCCGGTCCTGGTGCCGTGGGGGCGCCATTGTGTGCTCCTGCGCGGCCGTCGCGGATAGTTTTCCGGCTGCAGGTAGTCACGCTGGTTTGGATGCTGGTGGAGTGCGGCGTCTCGATCTATGCGGCGAAGGCGGCACACAGCGCGGCACTGCTGGCGTTCGGGTCGGATAGTTTTGTGGAGCTGCTGTCTGCGTCGCTGGTGCTGGCGCAGTGTATCCCGGGTGTCTCGATTGATGAGCGGCGCGTCAACCGGGTGGCGGGCGGTCTGCTCTTCCTGCTTGCCGTGATGGTTGCGGCGACAGCGATTGCCGCGCTGGTTCTGCGGGTAAGGCCGGAGACGAGCGGAATCGGGATGGCGATTACGGTCGCGGCCCTGGTGGCGATGCCGGTGCTGGCGTGGCTGAAACGCCGGGAGGCGCGGCGGACCGGTAATACTGCACTGGCGGCGGATGCGGTGCAGTCGGCGGCCTGTGCGTACCTGGCATTGGTCACCCTGGTGGGGCTGGCGGCGAACGCGATCTTCCACATTGCGTGGATGGATGGGCTGGCCGCACTGGCTGCGGTGCCGATCCTGATCAAGGAAGGACGCTCGGCGTGGCGCGGCTGCGCCTGCTGCTAAGCAGACTTCCCATTACTATGTTTCTGCGGGTTCCGCACAGAGTGGCTTTCTGGACGGAAAAGCCGCGTTCGCTTCTGTTGCTTCGACTGCATCTGTGGGAAATCTGCTGAAGCGTTGACGATGGCGGAACGGGCGATTGTCGGATTTCATCGGGACGAGAGTGGCGAATGGGTTGCCGAGCTGGAGTGCGGGCATGGGCAGCATGTGCGGCATCGGCCGCCGTGGGAGCTGCGCCCGTGGGTGGTGACGGAGGAGGGCCGACGGGTGCAGCTGGGGAAGGTGCTGCACTGTGTCCGTTGCGATGAGGAGCAGGAGCTTCCGGGAAGCTGATGGTTCAGCCCGTCCAGCTCACCGGTTTTCCCAAATCTGTGCATAGTTTGTCCTTGATTCACGAGATTTTTAGGCGTTCCTTTCCTAGCAGCGGCATAATAGCTGCCACTCATTTCCCCCTGAGATCCCAAAGCTCAGAGATCCCAAAGCTCGAAGAGCGCGGCGATGAAGCGGGGGAAGTTATGGGTCTAGCAGCGTGGCTGAACCTAGATGGCAAAGACGTTGTGGTGTTCGTGTTCGCGAGTCTGGCCGGTTATTTCGTCGGGAGACTGATGCCGCCCGGCTGGTGGGCTATCTACATGTCCATTCTGGTTTCGTATCACCTCTTTCTGGCGTGGCTCGTGCTGACTGCCGATCACGACGCCGGAATCTCAATGCCGATTGTTTCCACGATCACGACGCACCTTGCCTGCATGGTGGTAGTGGTGGGGCTTGGGATGGGCCGACATTTCGTCCCATTCTTGCAGCGTCTTTCGCTATGGAATCGCGGGTCTGGCAATCTTCGAGCGTGGCTGGCTGTTCAGCGGCAATACCGTCCACTTTAATGAGCCGGAGGTCGCGATCGCGGGCCCGGTGGTCGTCGCGACGGGAGAGGAAGAACAGGCATGGCTCCGCTACCTGGCTCAGCAGAAACCCGGTGCGCGCAAGCCCGGGAGCTCGCTGAAGGCGGAATACGAGCAGTGGCTGCTGGCGCGGGCGCAGAGCCGGAGCGCCGGTGCTTCGAAGGATGGAGATGCGGCTGGACGATAGCGGCAACGCGAGGTGAAGATGGCGCTCGATGTGCGTGGGGTGACGACGCTGCTGCAGGTCTATGACATGCCGACGTCGGTGCGGTTCTATCGCGATGTACTGGGGTTTGAAATGGTGAACTACTCGCCGCCGCGTGGCGGTGGGGAGGATCGCTTTCACTGGTGCTGGCTGCGGCTGGGCGGCGCCGACGTAATGCTGAACACGGCGTATGAGTTCGACGAGGAGCGGCCGGTGCCTCCCGATCCGGCGCGCATGGCGGCGCATGGTGACACCGCATTGTTCATTGGTTGTCCGGATGTGGATGCGGCATACAAAGAGCTGCGCGGCAAGGGCGTGGAGGTGACCAAGCCGCAGGTGGCGCCGTACGGGATGAAGCAGATGAGTCTGCGCGATCCGGATGGATATGGCTTGTGCTTTCAATGGGAGGCGAAGAAGTGAAATATCACCACTGTGATTGCGATCTATGGGCTCGCATCTGCTGGCGGAAGTCGATCCAGCGGCTGCCCTTTGGCAGATAGAGCTTTCGTGATTGCAGCCCGGGTTGTGTCACGGGGTGGACGAGCGGCGCGGGACCGAAGAGGAGCTGGTCGGAGATGTTGTGCGCGTCGGCACAAACATACGGGCAGCCTAGCTGCACACTTGGAATGCAGTTCGATACATGCGAAGCAATTCCTGCTTCCCGAGAAATCAGTGATTCCGAAACAGAGTTCCGGCCTTCCTTGGCTCTCTGCTACAGTTAGGGCCATTTCCTTGCTGGGATAGCCCATGAGACGAGCCGGTGTGGCCGGTGCGATGCTGGCGGTGTTGTGGGTCGTGTCGTCCATGGCGGCGCCTGCGTTCGCAGCGGCGGGTAAGGCGGCGGCGAAGCCAGTGGTGGACCTACGCCAACATCCAACGGGGGGAAAGACTCCCGTGGATGTTTCGGTGGGGTTGTATGTCACGAACTTTGTCGCCATCGATGAAACCCGCGAGAGCTTTGAAGTGGGCGGCTATCTCACCGCCAAGTGGCGGGATCCACGGCTCGCATCGCCGGCCGATCAGATTCCTGGTGCGCAGGTGGCGCCGCGAACGTTTCGGCTGGAGGAGCTGTGGACTCCGTCGATTGCCTCCGCGAATTCTATCTCCCACAAAATGACGCAGTATTATCTGGCGGCCGACGGAAATGGGTTGGTGACTTATGTCGAACGCTTCGACGCGGATGTCTCGAACGTTTTCGTTCTGACGAAGCTTCCCTTTGATACCCAGGATCTCCGCTTTGAGATTCATCCGTTCATCTCGGCAACTTCGGAGTTTCGATTTGCTGCCGAGCCTTTGCCGTCCACGGGAATCAGTCCGGAACAACATACCGAGCTAGCTGCCTGGCGGATCAAGGACGTTCATTACTCGAGGGAAAAGATAATCGGCGATCCGGATGTTCCAGCAGCCAATGGGGCGACCTTCCATATCGTCGTCAAGCGGCGATCGGGCTTTTATATCTGGAAGATCTTCGTGCCGCTGCTGATGATGACCATGATTCCGATGGTTGTGTTCTGGATCGACGTATCGCAGTTCGACTGGATATTGAAGATTCCGATGACCATGCTGCTATCAATGGTCGCGTTCGGGTTCACGATTGCCCGCGACCTTCCACGCATCGGGTATCTCACTTTTTTGGATGCTGTCCTTCTTGCCAGCTTCACCTTCTGCTTTCTCTGCATCTTTGAAATTGCGGCCGTGTTTCTGCTGCAGCAACGGGGAAGGAGACCGCTGGCTGTGAAACTGCATTCCGCGGGGAAATGGGCTTACCCGCTGGCGTATTTCGGGCTGCTAGTTTTCCTTGCTATCGGCTTCATGGCGTAGAGATATCGCAAGCGCGGAAACCGTCTTCAGATTGCAGTGCGGATGCTGTCGTTCGAGCGCTGTTCGGAAAGAACATCCGAGGAGGGCGCATTTCCCGTGACTCGGTATCATCGTGTGGACGGGAGTGCGATGGCGAGATATTTGATTACGGGCGTGGCGGGGTTTATTGGCTCAGCGCTGGCGGAGGCTCTGCTGGAGCGCAGCGAGGATGTACGCGGGATCGACAATTTTGTCACCGGGAAGCGCACGAATATCGAGCCATTTCTGAAGCAAATGGATTTTCGCGAGGCCGATCTGCGCGACGCGAAGGCGATGCGTGAGGCATGCGAGGGTGTGGAGATCATCTTTCACCAGGGAGCGCTGCCGTCGGTGCCGCGCTCGGTGAAGGAGCCGGCACCGAGCCACGACGCGAACATCAATGGCACCTTTACGCTGCTCGAAGGGGCGCGGGCGGCGGGAGTGCGGCGGATCATCTATGCGGCTTCGTCGTCGGCATATGGCAACCAGCCGGGGATGCCGCGGCGGGAGTCGATGACGCCGGCGCCGATTGCGCCGTATGCGGTGCAAAAGCTGACCGGCGAGCTGTACATGAAGAGCTACTGGCAGGTGTACGGGCTGGAGACGGCGTGCCTGCGCTACTTCAACATCTTCGGGCCACGGCAGGCGCCGGATTCGCCTTACAGCGGAGTGATGGCGAAGTTCATTTTGCAGATGATGCGCGGAGAGACGCCGACCATCTTCGGCACGGGCGAGCAGGGACGCGACTTCACCTATATTGCGAATGCGGTTTCTGCGAATCTGCTGGCGGCGGCGGCTCCCAAGGAGAAGATTGGCGGCAGGACCTTCAATGTGGCGTGCGGTGGGCGGCACACGCTGAACGAGACCTATGGGATTCTGGCCGCGCTGCTCAACTTTCCGCATGCGCCGGAATATGGGCCACCGCGGCTGGGCGATATCACGGATTCGGAGGCGGACATCTCGGCAGCGCGGGAGGCGTTCGGGTATGAGCCGGTGGTGGGATTCGAGGAAGGCTTGAAGCGGACGGTGGAGTGGTATCGGGAAAGCTTTGGTGCTCAAGTGGGAGAGCGCGTCCCCGTTTGGTAACGTGACTGTTCCGGCGACAGGCATAATTCCTTTCTTTTGCAACGGATAATCGACCGAGGACTCTCCACCGCGATGTGCGGCGGAGAGGAAAGGGCCGATTCGTCCGGGATCATGCAAGAGAGAGGGCTCAAACAATTCAGCGGGCCATGGGGCCGCATGGCTGTTCGACGCCGCCTGCGGCAACGCGCGGTGCTGGCCTCCGCGGGACTGTTGATGCTGGCCGCTGCCGGTGCGCCGCTGATGGCGCAGAGCGGCGGCTCGGGAACAGGGACGGCAGCGCTGAATGTTCCATGGGCGCCGCTGGCGCCCGAGAGCCTGACCACCGTGGCGACCGGGCCGGCGGGCGGACGCGTGCTGAGCGTGGCGGTCGATCCCTCGGACTCGACTGGCAACACCATATATATCGGCACTACTGGCGGAGTCTTTAAGTCGATTAACGCGGCCGCGTCGAGCGGGGTAGCGTTTGTGCCGGCAACGGACCTGGTGCCGGCGGTGGACGTGGCGCACACGCATATCAACCTGGTGAATGTTGGGGCGGTGAGTGTGCAGCCGGGCCGAACCGGCGTGGTGCTGGCGGGTACGGGCGACCCGACCCACGAGCCGGACTCGCTGTACGGTACCGGAATCCTGCGCTCAACGGACGGCGGCAATTCGTGGACGGCGATTACGGGCTCGCGCGATGCGGCGACTGGCCTGGAACAGGACAGTTTTTTCGGCGAGGCGTTCGCGGGTTTTGTGTGGAGCACGGCCAAGCCGAACCTGGTGGTGGCCGCGGTGACGACCGCGCCGGGAGCCTACACGGCGAATGCTGGGCACACGGGCACCAGCGGCGAGGACGAGAGCGCAAGCGGCCTGTACTACTCGGACGATGCGGGAGCGACGTGGCAACTAGCCACCATCACCGATGGGCAGTACAAGGTTCTGCAGGCGCCGGGGCAGCAGACCGGTGTGGTGGCGCTGGCGGTGGTGTGGAATCCGATGCGCGGCATTTTCGTGGCAGCGTTGCGCAATCACGGCTTCTACTCGTCGCCGGATGGGGTGACGTGGACGCGGCTGGCTAGCCAGCCGGGCACGGCGCTGGGCCGGCCGGTGTGTCCGCCGTCACCGAGCGGCTCGCCAAACTGCCCGATCTACAGCGCGGCGTTGGCAGTCGAGCCGGGCAGCGGCGATATGTTCGCGCTGATGGCGGACCAGAACGACAAGGACAGAGGATTGTGGGAGGACGTATGCGGTGCGTCGGGTGGCACATGCTCGACGCAAGCGCCGGTTTTCGCCAAGCAAATCGGCGCAAACGCGCTCGAGACCGGCAGCGGGTTGATTGCCGGGGCGAGCCATGCTCTGTGGTTGCAGGCGATTCCTTCCGGCAACAATGACACGCTGCTGTTTGCGGGGACGCAGGATCTGTTTCGCTGCAGCCTGGCGGCGGGTTGTGTGTGGCGGAACGCGACTAACGTGAACACATGCCCCGGAGTGGCGCAGGTGGGGCCGAACCAGCATGGCGTCGCGTGGGTAGCCAATACGACGACGCTTTTTTTCGCAAACGATCGCGGGTTGTGGCGCACCAGGGATGCGGTGAACCAGCAGCAGGCTGCCTGCTCCCCCAGTGATGCGGCGCACTTCGACAACCTGAACGGGACGCTGGGGTCGCTGGCGGAAGTAACGTCGCTGGCCCAGGACCCGGCGGACGCGAGCCAGTTACTGGCTGGAAGCGGAGCGGCAGGAACCGCGGGCGGGCGTAATGGCGCCTGGCAATTGCTGCTGAGCGGCCCCGGCGGGGGCACTGCGGCCGGATGGGGCGCGAATGCGGGGACATGGTTTGCGACGTCGGGCGCGGGTGTATCGATCCGCGCGTGCACTTTGGGCGCATCCTGCGGGCCGACGGATTTCGGAAGCGGGCCGGTAATCGGCAACCCACAGGTAAGCGGCGATGGATCGGCGCTGAGCGCTCCAGCGGTATGGACGCTGGATCCGGAAGATCCGACCCGCATGCTGGTGGCGACCTGCCGGGTGTGGCGCGGGGCGGCGGATGGGACGAACTGGACCGCGGCGAATGCGCTGAGCAGGATGCTGGACGGCAACAATGCGGCGGCCTGCCAATCGAGCAACACGCAGGTGCGCGCGCTGGCGGCGACGGGAGCGATCTCGGGACGCGGCGATCAGGCGGAGCGGATCTACGTGGGGCTGGTTGGCGCTCCCGATGGGGCGGTGACGCGCGCGGGCCATCTGTTGACAGCACTGGTGACGCCATCCTCCGTGGCTGGCTCAACGGCATGGAGCGACGTGACCGGCAGCACGGTAACGAACGATCCGACCGACGCGGAGGTCTTCAATCGTGCGCAGGTGGGCATCTCGGCGATCGCGGTCGATGCCACGGACACGACGGGCAAGACGGTGTATGTAGGGATCGGCGGCTTTGGCGGACAGGGATTTGCACCGCTGGCTTGGTCGAATGTGCCGGGGCTCTACGGCAGCACGGATGCGGGAAGCACCTGGCAGAACGTGGCGAACAACCTACCGAACGCGCCGGTGAATGCGGTGCTGGTGGATCCGGAGGATCCGGCGATTGTGTATGTGGGGACAGATGTCGGAGTTTATGTCACCACGTCGGTTACACAATGCGCCGACGTGAAACAGAACTGCTGGAGCATCTACGGCGCCGGGCTGCCGGCGGTGCGGGTAACGACGCTGAGCGCGGTGGATACCGGTGGGGAAAAGTGGCTGCGTGCCGGGACGAAGGGTCGCGGCGTGTGGCAAGCAGAGCTGGCGAGCACAGCGTTGAAGACCTCCACGGCGACGGCGACCATTTTGCCGGCCACGCTGATCTTCGCTGCGCAGGCGGTGGCCACCACTAGCGGCGCGGAGAGCCTGACCATCCAGAATACGGGCGCGATTGCGCTGACGCTGGGCGCACCAACGGTGAGCAGCAGCGACTTTGTGGTGAGCAACCAGTGCCCGGCAACGTTGGCGCCAGCCGCCGGGTGTGCGTTCTCGATCGTGTTTGCGCCGACGGCAACCGGACAGCGCAGCGGGACCGTGACGATGGCGGCAAATGTGCAGGGTGGGGTGTTGACGGCCAATGTGCAGGGCGTCGGGACGCAGCAAGGCACGATGGTTGTGACACCGCTACGGCTGGATTTTGGATCGGTGCGCATCGGGCAGACCAGCCCGGTTCAATACGTAACTGTCGCGAATACAGGCACGAAGGTCGCGGGGCTGAAGCCCCTGAACATCAGCGGCCCGTTCACCATCACTGCGAATACCTGCGGCTTGTCGCTGGCGGTGAATACGAGCTGCACGGTGGGGGTGGTTTTCTCGCCCGCGGGGTCCGGTGCGGCATCGGGCAGCCTGGTGGCCACGGACGATGCCGGCACGCAGACGGCGCTGCTGAGCGGAAACGGGCAGACCGGCCCGACGGATGCGCTGAGCACGTCGTCGCTGACCTTCGCGGCACAGGCGATCGGCACGACCAGTGCGGCACAGCAGGTGACGGTGACCAACGGCGGCGACAGCGCGCTGACCAATATCAAGTTGCAGCTGACGGGCGACTTTGCGGTGACGAATCTGTGCGGCATCGCGCTGCCGGGGCATAGCACCTGCGCGCTCGAGGTGGTGTATTCGCCCAAAGCGGTGGGGGCGGAGCGCGGGCAGATGGCGATCCAGGATGCGTTGGGCGCGCAAGTGGTGGTGCTGAACGGCACGGGCATTCCGCCGGCGTCGGGTGGCGGCGTCACAGCAACGCTTTCGCCCTTGACCATCGATTTCGGGATTCAGGGAGTGAACTCGATTTCGTCGCCGCAGACGCTGACGGTGATCAACACGGGCACGGGGGCCCTCAGCGGCATCGCGGTCGGGGCTAGCCAAGGCTTCGCTATTGCCAGCAATGCCTGCACGGTGGCGATCGCGCCAGGGGCGAGCTGCACCGTGACGGTGACGTTTGCTCCGCAGGTTGCGGGGACGCAGGATGGGGCGGTGCAGGTGACGGCGAGCGGGGCCAGCGCACCGTTCAATGTGCCGGTGACCGGTGTAGGGGCCGATTTCCAGTTAAGCGTGCAGGGTGCCTCGAGCAGCACGATAACAGGCGGAAGCAGCGCGACCTATCAACTACTGCTGACGCCGTTAGGCGCTTCGGCAGGGCCGATTACCTTTGCATGCACAGGGACGCCGGCGGGGAGCACCTGCTCGACCAACCCCGCAAATGTAACCATGACGGGCACGGGTGCGACGGCAACCATCCAGGTGACCGTGGTGACCGCTGCGGCAAGCGCGCGCACGAGGCCAGCGTCGCTCTGGGACGGGAAGACGATGGCCGGGGCATTCCTGGCGTGCCTGGTGCTGTGGCGCAGACGGAGATGGGCGGGATCGTTCGAGCGGTACAGCATGCTGCTGGTGCTGGGAGCGATCTGCCTGGGGCTGACCGGCTGCGGGCTTTCGATCAACGGGGGGGCAGGCACAACACCGGGCTCCAGCAGTAGCGGCCAAGGCGTATATACGATCACGGTAGCGGCGGGCGCGCCGGGTGTCTCGCACAGCGTGACGCTGAACCTGACGGTGGAGTGATGCGGGTCCGTCTCTAATGATTCTCAGGTCGATTCCTTGGCTTTAGATGGAAGCCGGGCCAGCCCTTAGGCCAGACAAACAACTGCTGCTCGGGATTTTTTTTGCCAGGCGGAGACCTGTGAACTCCACTCCGGAGCCGCCGACCTCTCCTCATCGATCCAGCGGTGCTTGCTGTTTCCATTGCGAGTATCTCCGCAGTGTATCGGGAGCATACGGCAGCGTAATAGAATGTGGCATCAACCACCGGGAAACCAGCGAGATACATTGAGCCAACGCCACTGCGGATGGAGCGGATGAAGATGACGCGAGGCATGGAGTGGACCGCACCGCCCGGTGCTGGCTTCGCCAGACCGTCCACTCTGCAGTTAAGCCTGAAATGGTTGGTCCAGAGATGCCTCTGCCTGAGCTTCCTGACTGCTTTTCTGCAATACGAAGTTACTTCCTCGCTTACCACCTTCCTGCCGATGGCGGCCCTCGCTTTCTGCGGCCTGCTAGTTCTATGCGGAAGGCAGCGTACGGATCGCGTACAACATATCCTCGGGGGCGGCGGGCTGCTGTTCGCGGCGATGCTCTTCGGCGAGACGATCTCGTATACGTCGGGCGACTCATATTCGATGATCTATGGTCTGGTCTTCATCGGGTTGTTTCTGTGCGCGCGCCTCATCGTGCAGGAAATCGGCGTGCCCAATGTGATACGCGCTTACTCGCAGGCGGGCATTGCGACGGTATCTCTGAGTCTGATTACGGGCAGACAGACGCTGTTTGCCGGGTCGTCCGGGCGCTTCAACGGCGGTACTCGCGCCCATCCCAACCTGATCAGCTTTATTCTGGCCGGTTTTTTCCCGGTGATCGTTTGGCGGGCGATGGAGGAGAAGGCGGGGTGGAAGAAGAAAGCGCTGATTGGGCTATCGATCGCCGCGTTTGGCCTGGTCTTCATTACCGGCTCGCGCGGCAGCCTCTTCGCGGTGCTCGCGGCCGGAGGGGCGATGTTGCTTCGTGGCGCGATGGGCGGGTGGTTGGGAAGACTCCGCGTACGGCATCTCCATATTGTTGTTTTGCTGATTCTGATTCCCCTTGCAGCCTCGTACCTGCTGCAGCACAACCGCATCGGCCACGTTGGGAGTTATCTGGCGGAGGTCCTCTCCTTGAACACGAGCGGGCGCGGTCTGAAATCCGGCCTCTCCGGACGTACCGGCATCTGGGAAATCGCTTTCCACATTCTGCGCGCGCACGGCCGGTGGCTCTTCGGCTTCGGATACCGCATGGGAGACCGGATGGTGGGCACCATCGACAACGGATATGTGCAGCTTCTCTTCGAAAGCGGTCTGATCGCCGGGGGAATGATCTTGGGCAGTATGCTGCGGGTCTTCTTTCTATTGTGGAAGGTGTCAAACCCGCGGGAGAACAATGCCTGGACGCGCTATTACGCTGTGCTGTGGTGTCTGATGATCGTGTATTTCCTAAATAACGTCTCGACTCGCTACCTGTTCAGCTTCGGCAGCCCCTTCTCGCTTTGCGTTCTGTTTCTGATGGCGGCTTCGCGGCGGGAACTAGTGGGTGGGAGGATGCGCGCGCGTGCGGTGCAGAGGGTGAAACCGCCGCCGCGTCTGGCGGCAGAGGAACTAGCCTGGAACCGATCTGGAGATTGAGCTGGCGATGGATATCCGGCGAAAGTGCACACCGGGAGCCGTTCCTGGTACACCGCTGGCAGAATGGAAACAGAGATGCCGCAAGAGTCGTGTAGGCTCTACACTAGACGGGGCCCGGGCTGCATCGCTGGCCCTTCGAAACGGATCGTTCAAGGAGTGAACCAGCGTCGCGTGCCGAACTTTCACCATCGAGTCGGCTTGCTGCAAAATCCCCGAATATGAGTCAACGCTTAACGCAGTTTTCCTGGAGGTTCACACGAACCAGCGACAGTTCTTGTGGCCTTTCGTTAAGGAGAATCCATGCCAGGTGGATTTCCGCTCGTCCCAGCGGCAGGAAAAATGCCTTAACCCTCTTTCTGGCGAGCGCATTGACGGTTGCGGTGCTGCAGCCATTGCCGGCACTCGGCCAGGCTTGCGATCCAAATACCTCCTACTGTGGCGGCAGCGCGGCATCCGGCCAACAAGGCCAGCAAGGCCAACAACTGCAACTGCCCAGCCTGCAGAGCGGCAATGTTCCGGGGACCACGCCCACACAGCAAAACCAGAACCCTTACGGGACGGGTGGCGGTGGCGGCTATACCGGTGCCGGCGGAAACTTTAACAACAACGCTCCGCAGTCGATGGATCTGCAGTCCGTGCCCAGCTTTGTCGACAACCTGAACGGTCTACCCGGCCGTAGCGAAAGCTCCAACGCGCGCAGCTATCCGCTGTACTATCAGCGCTTCTTCGCGCCGGACCAGCCCACCGAGTTCCAGCGGCGGGTATACGCCTCCGTAGGCCAGATGCTGCCGATTTATGGCGCGAAGCTATTTCTGCAGAGCCCGAGTACGTTTGCGCCGGTGGACCAGGTGCCGGTCACGTCGAATTATGTGGTGGGTCCGGGCGACCAGTTGCTGATCCGTGTCTGGGGCCAGATCAATTTCAATGCCGAGTTGACGGTCGACCGTAACGGCATCGTCTACATCCCGCAGGTGGGTGCGGTTCACGTGGGCGGAATCCCGTATGACCAACTGCGGCAGCATGTACACGACGGCGTTGCCCGCATCTACAAGAACTTCGATGTTTCGGTGAACCTGGGACAGCTTCATCCCATCCGCATCTTTATTACCGGGCAGGCCCGCTATCCGGGGAGTTATACGGTGAGCTCACTGAGCACGCTGGTGAGCGCGATCTTTGCTACCGGCGGTCCGGCGCCGCAGGGATCACTGCGTCACATTCTGCTGCGGCGCAATGGCACGACCGTCGCCGACTTCGACATGTACGACCTGCTGGTGAACGGGGACAAGTCGCACGACGTCGAGCTGCTGCCCGGCGACGTGGTGTACATCCCGCCGGCGGGGCCGCAGGTGGCGGTGTACGGCAGCGTGCGATCGCCGGCGATTTACGAACTGAAGGACCAAAAGGAGACGACCACGCTGGGGGATGTGCTGACGGATGCGGGCGGGCTGACGAGCATGGCCTCCCTGACGCGCGCGTCGATGGAGCGGATCGATGCGGAGCAGCACCAGCGCGCCATGGACGTCACGCTGGACAGCGCGGGCAAGGGCACGGCGCTCGAGGACGGAGATGTGATCCGTGTGCTGCCGATTTCCCCCAGCTTCGATAAGACGGTGACGGTGCGCGGCAATGTGGCGGACCCGGGACGGTTTGCCTGGCATCCGGGGATGAAGCTGAGCGAGCTGCTGCCGAACAGCGAAGCGCTGGTGACCCGCGACTACTGGCAGAAGCGGAACCAGCTCGGGCTGCCTTCGCCAGTCTTCCAGCCGGACTACGCACAGCGCTTTACGGCCTACCGCCAGACGCAGGCGGAGAGCCAGCGGCAGTACTTCCTCTACCTGCAGCGGGACCAGGAGAAGCGGCTCTACGATGCACAGCAGGCGGCGCAGAGTGCGCAGAATGGCGACCAGCAGGGGGCGGCGGCAGCGACCGCAAGCACCGCGCCCGCGCCGCCGGTGGATGCGAACGCGCAGGCGGCGCTGTCGAACAACACGGCGTATGGCACCACCCCCAGCGAGCTGACGCCGCCGGACGAACAGATTCCGGGGACGGTACCGAACCAGCCGGCACAGAATACACAGACCACGGTCCCTCGTAGCAATATGATCGGCGGCGGATCGCTGGCGGACCAGCAGCGGATGGCGCGCACCGAGAACACCGCGACCGCGCGCTACCTGAATGACGTCTCGCTAATGGCTCCCGAGATCGATTGGTCCTACGCGGTGATCGAGCGGATGGACCCGGTGACGCTGAAGACAACCTTGATCCCGTTTGATCTGGGCAAACTGGTCCGGGAGCATGACGCAAGCCAGGATCTGTCGATTGAGCCGCACGACGTGATCACCATCTTTTCCCAGGCCGATATCCGGGTGCCGCAGAGCCAGCAGACCAAGCTGGTGCGGATCGAGGGCGAAGTGGAGCATGCCGGCATTTACAGCGCGCAGCCGGGGGAGACGCTACGCCACCTGATTGAACGCGCCGGCGGGCTTACCCCGAACGCGTATCTCTTTGGAGCGGAGCTGACGCGGGAAGCGACGCGCATCGTGCAACAGCAGCGGTTGGACGACTACGTAACGCAACTGGAGCTGGCCACCAACCGCGCCGGCGCGGCAAGCGCAGCGGGAGCGATCACATCCACGGACCAGGCGGCCAATGCGGCATCGCTGGCCGCCACCAGTCTGCTGGTGAATCGGCTGCGGCAACTGCGCGCGAGCGGCCGGGTGGTGCTTTCGCTGACACCGGATGCAGACAGCGTGAACAACCTGCCGGACCTGCCGGTGGAAGATGGAGACCGGTTCATCGTTCCGCCGAAGCCCTCCAGCGTGAACGTGGTAGGCGCGGTTTACGAGCAGAGCTCCTTCCTCTTCGATTCGCAGCGGAGAGTCTTCGGCTACCTGAAGCAGGCGGGCGGGGCCAACCGCGATGCCGACAGGTCGCACGCATTCGTGATCCGCGCGGATGGTTCGGTGCTGAGCCGGGATTCCGCGAAGACCTTCTGGGGCAACGAATTCGACCAGTCGCGTGTCCATCCCGGCGATACCATTGTGGTGCCGGAGAAGACCTATCGCGGCAACGGCATTCGCAACCTGCTCAATTTCGCGCAGCTCTTCTCTTCTATCGCCCTGGGCGCCGGGGCGCTTGCGGTGATCACGAATTGAGCCAGACGATGGAAACCGAGCAGGGGAGTGTCCGCAAGCTGGATCTGCTGGACGTGCTGCTGATCTTTGCGCGGCGCAAATGGCTGATTCTCGGCTGGACTGGGGCGGGGCTGGTGATCGCGATAATCGCGATTCTGCGTGCGCCCACGCTGTACAAGTCACAGGCCACGATCATGCCGCCGCAGCAGGAGCAGTCGAGTGCGGCGCTGTTGAGCCAGCTTGGCGCTCTGACAGCATTTTCCAGCGTGGGTAGCAATCTGGGGCTGAAGAATCCGGCGGACTTGTACGTCGCGATTCTGCAAACGAACCTGGTTGCCGACAACATGGTGGACCGCTACCACCTGATGGACGTGTACAAGATTTCTGACCGGGACGGCGCTTCCGGCATGCTGCGAAAGCGTTCCAGGTTCATAGCCGGCAAAGATGGGCTCATGCAGATTATTGTGGAGGACAAGGACCCGAAGCGCGCGGCTGTGCTGGTCAATGGCTACGCCGACGAGCTGTTTCAGCAGAACAACCGGCTGGCGATCGGATCGGCAAGCCAGCGGCGTCTGTTTTTTGAGCAGCAGCTCGCGCAGGAGAAGGACCGTCTGGCGGATGCCGAGGTTGCGCTGAAGCAGACGCAGCAGTCCACCGGCGTGCTGCAGTTGAGCGGGCAAGCGCAGAACATCATCGGCCAGGAGGCGAATATCCAGGCTAATATCACCTCGCGCGAGGTGCAGCTTGGGGCGCTGCTTTCCTCGTCCACGGAGCAAAACCCTGAGGTCATCCGCCTGCGCACGGAACTCGCCGGGTTGCGGGACCAACTGCAGCAACTGCAGAAAGGCACCAACGGCGACATGCTGTCGCAGCGGGAGTTTCCGGCGGCGGGACTGGAGTACATCCGCAAGGAGCGCGATGTGCAGTACCACCAGACGCTGTACGATCTGCTGGCGCGGCAACTGGAGGCGGCCCGCATCGACGAAGCCAAGGCATCGCCGACGGTGCAGATGGTGGACCCGCCGCAGGTACCGAAGCTGCGATCCTGGCCAAAGCCGCTGGTGTTTATCATCGTCGGGCTGGTGGTCGGGACCATGCTTGGCTGCATCCGGGTCACGGTGATCTATCTGTACGAGTATGCGGATACGGACCCTCGACTGCGCGACCGCTACAAGCAAGTGAAACAAGCGATGCACCTTCGCGCTTAGGAGCTAGCCTTGCCGGGCGAGAGCTCAATCCATCCCACACGAATCTTTGCCGTGGTTGTGCTGTACGGACAGCG
>JAUTWX010000266.1 GCA_030838385.1 Acidobacteriaceae bacterium | reverse complement strand
AATATCTGCACGAGGATTTCAGCTTGATCAAGAACACTCCGATCAAGGGCAATGTCGTCTTCCAGTTTGAGGTGGAGGCGCTGAATGCATTCAATCGGCATGCGTTCCAAATCCCCGATACCAACCCGAATGATCAACTGTTCGGAGTGCCAACAGCGACCATCGACCTTCCCCGCAACTTACAGATCACAGGACGCATCAACTTCTGATGTTCTGGATTTGAAGCCGTCCACGGCCGGGAGAATTGAGCCGCGTCCACGCGGTTTCGGAACTTTACTCCAGAGGACGGCTTCGGCCGTCCTCATCCTTGGATGGGGTTCGTCGGTGAGCGACTTATGAGAAGAATCCGCTACCGCACCATAGCCATACGGGTCTGCCTCCCAATGATGGCCAGTTTCGCCGCGGTTCATGTCGCGAGCGCGCAGACTTCTTCCGGCCGCCCGGATGCAGCGGTGGAACGCGCGATGCGGATAGGTGCGGAAGCAATGCATGACAACAAGCCTGCCGAGGCTGAGACATCTTTCCATGAAGCAACACGGCTGGCGCCGCAGTTCCCAAGCGCTTTTCTCGATCTCGGACTTGCCCAGTTACGTGAAGGGAAGCTAGATGCAGCCGAAGGGTCCATCCAGACTGCTTGCCAGCTCGACCCAAAGTTGCCAGGAGCACACATGTTCCTGGGGGTTGTCGACTATCAGATGCACCGGCTCGACAAGGCACGGGATGCGCTCAAAGATGAGCTCGCCCTGAATCAGGACAATGCAGAGGCCGAAATGTGGCTCGGAGTTGTTGAACTGGCGGACGGCCATCCAGAAAGGGCTGTGCCTCCGTTGGATCGAGCCGCCGAACTCGCGCCGAATGACCTCAATGTGCTGGACTACCGAGCCCGGGCCCACACCCTGGTGGCGCGTGACACGTATGCCGCGATGTACAGGCTGGCGCCCGACGCCTGGCAGGTGCATCGCGCACTGGGAGAGTCCTATACCGAAGCGGGAAAGACGGCTGAGGCAATCGCTGAATTCCAGACGGCACTCAAAATGCAGCCGCAAAACTCCGATCTATACGAAGCACTGGGGAATGCTTACCAGAAGGTCAGTAAATTCGGCGAAGCAAAACGGGCCTATGAGCAAGAGCTGCAACTGAGTCCTCACAATATGGTGGCCCTCTATAACCTGGGCAAGATTGCAATTGAAAATGAGGAGAATCCCAAAGCCGGCGTGCCTCTGCTGGAGGAAGTGGTGGAAGCCGACCGCCATTCTGCGCCGGCGGATTTCTACCTGGGCCTCGGGCTGGTGAAGCTGGATCGCGACCAGGATGCGATTCCGTACCTTGAAAAAGTAGGCCACGATGAGAACATTCACGGCGAGAGCACTGGCGAGATGGCGAAACGAGCGGCCTATGAACTTGCCCGAGCATATCGCAGAGTCGGCCGGGCTGATGATTCCAAGCGTGCGCTCACTCAATTTCAGAGGCTCAAAACTGCTGACGAACAGCAGGAGACGCAGCAGAATGAGGTTCGCAAAAGGCTGCAGGAATCGGATAAGCACAGGGCACTCGAGACCTCAGCTACTCCGAATGCCCCATAAGCGCGGCCCACGCTAACCCAGAAATCCCTACATCCTGCACAAAAAAGATCTCCGAGGATGTAAGGCAGAACATTCGCGCGCGTCGCCTCAGCGGTACCCTTGTTCTTGCCATGGGGTACATCTCTCCGCTCCTAATCAGATGTTCAGCGACCGGTCTGCTCCTATCCACGCTCGCGGTGATGGCGCAGACGCCGGAGACTCTGCAGCGGGCGCGTGGCCTCCTCGCGCGTGGTCAGGTTGACGAGGCGGACCGTACTCTCGAAACGTTTCTGCAGCGGCATCCAGACAACGCAGACGCATGGTCGCTGCTGGGCGCCATACGCGCGCAGCAGAACGAGCCCACGAAGGCCGAGGATGCCTTCCGCAAAGCACTTTCCATCCAACCGCATCTCACATCGGCAGAGACAAATCTCGGCCATGTGTTGCTGGATGAGCATCGCCCGTCGGATGCGCTTCCATACTTGGCGGAGGCGCTGCGGAGCGATCGTGGCGACGAGCAACTCCGAGAGATGCTGGTGAACGCTGCAGAGGCGACCGCATTGCAGCAACGTGCCAACGGCGATCGTAACGGCGCGCTTGCGACTCTTCTCTCGGCGAAGACCGACGCTCCGCACAACTTTGCGCTCTTGCTGGATACGAGCATCCTCGAAGACGACCTCCGTCTGCTGCGCGACGCGGACCGCGACGTGCACGAAGCGCGATCGATTCGTCCGGAGGATCTGAAGGCGCTCTATGCGGAAGCGCGCGTCAAGATGGACCTGCAGGACATGCCGGCGGCGGAGCGCGATATGCGTGCATATCTCAAAGCTCGCCCAGACGATGCGACCGCGCACTACGGCCTGGGGCGAATTCTGCAGATCACGCAGCGTTCCGACGAGGCGAGGAGCGAGTTTGAGCGTTCCATCGCGTTAGCTCCGAATCAAGCCGAGTCCTATTATCAGATCGGCCAGATGGCGCTGGATCATGGCAACTATACGGAAGTGCAGCAGGAGTGTCGCAAGGCGCTCGAGCATGATCCGAAACATGGCGGCGCATTGGCCGCGATGGGCATCGCTGCTTTTCGACTGAAGCAGTATGGGGAGGCGGTGCAGTCGTTGCAGGCGGCGATTGCGGTGGCGCCGGGGTATCAACCCGCACACTACTATTACGGACTCGCCCTGGCGAAAACTGGCCAGAAGGAGGCCTCCGAGCGTGAGCTGAAGGTAGCTGCTCAGATGGCAGATGAGCAGAACCGGCGTGAGGCGCAGCGGTTGCAGCTTGTGCCCGGAGCGTCGTCCGCGCCTCAGCCTTGATCTCCAGCAGCCTTGATCTACGTGATTCTCCTTCATCTGTAGTGTGCTTGCTGCCGCCGCAGGCCGTAAGCTTAAGCGATCGCTCAAAGTGATCTCCGACAAAGGGAAACCGCAGGGATGCAGCCAACCACGCCGCTCGTGACGCAAGAGGGAACAACACCGCCAACAGAATTTCGTCAGGCGCTGGGTTTGTTTGATTCGGTGATGGTGGTGGCCGGCATCATGGTGGGCTCCGGCATCTTCATTGTCAGCGCGGAGATTTCGCGGCAGGTGGGCAGTGCTGGCTGGCTGCTGGTGGCCTGGGTTATCACGGGTGTCCTCACATTTGCGGGCGCGCTTTCGTACGGCGAGTTAGCCGCGATGATGCCCGAAGCCGGCGGCATGTATGTCTACCTGCGCGAAGCCTTCTCGCCGCTCCTGGGCTTTCTCTATGGCTGGACGCTGCTCACCGTCATCCAGACGGGCACCATTGCTGCGGTGGGCATCGCCTTTGCGCGTTTCAGCGGCATACTCTTTCCGTCCATCCGTGAGGATAAGTATCTGATTGCGCCGGTGCATGTGCTGCCCGGATATGCGCTCTCGCTTTCGACCGCACAGCTCCTGGCGATCGCGATCATTGTTCTCATCACCGCGTTCAACAGCTATGGGGTGCAGTGGGGCAAGCTCATCCAGAACGTCTTCACCGTCGCTAAACTGGGCGGTATGGCCGCGCTGCTGGTGCTGGGTGCTGTGGTCGCGTTTCTACGGCCGGCCGTGCTTCGCGCGAACTTTGCTGCGCCCTGGCATCCGGTGAATGTGACGCCGATTCACGGATTGGAGGCGACCACCGCGTTCGGACTGTTCGTTGCACTCTGCGTCTCGCAGACCGGGTCGCTTTTCTCCGCGGATTCCTGGCATGACATCACCTTCGTCGCGGCAGAGGTTCGCAATCCGAAGCGCAATCTGCCGCTAGCACTGGCGATCGGCACGTCGACCATCATCGTCCTCTATCTTCTCTGCAATCTCTGCTACCTCGCGGCGCTGCCGATTCACGCGATCCAGACTGCTCCGCAGGATCGCGTCGCCACGCTGACCGTGGATGCGGCCCTGCCGGGGCTTGGCCATGTAGCGATGGCCATCCTCATCATGGTGTCGACGTTTGGCACCGTGAATGCACTGACGCTGGCCGGCGGCCGCGCCTGCTACGCGATGGCGCAGGACGGGCTGTTCTTCCGCCGTGCGGGCTTGTTGAATCGCGCACGCGTGCCGGGGTGGGCGCTCGCGATGCAATGCTTCTGGTCGGCCTTTCTGGTTTTGCCAAGAACGCATGATCGCGCGACCGGAGCGTACGGCAATCTCTACAGCAACCTGCTCGACTACGTAATCTCTGCGGCGCTGCTGTTCTACATCCTCACCGTTGCGGGCCTGTTTCGGCTGCGCCGAACACGGCCGGATGCGAACCGCCCTTACCGCACCTGGGGTTATCCATGGCTCCCCGCGCTGTACATTGCAGGCGCGGCCGTGATTCTTGCTGTGCTCTTCGTCTATCGGACGACGACGACATGGCCGGGGCTGCTGATCGTCGCCAGCGGTGTACCGATCTATTTTGCGATACGCCGTCGCGGCGCCTTGTGATTCGCCGGCCGCGTCTCCTGATAAGCCAAGGGGGTACCCCCTCCCCCGGTGCGGTGCGGGAGCCTGTACTGTAAGCGTTTTGGAATGAGACGTTTAGCAGCTCTGCGGCTAACTAAAAATGTCATTCCAAAGGGCTTATCTCTAAAAATGTCTTGCTAAAGGACTTACACCGGCAAGTCTGCTGAAACTGAAGGCCTGCGGCTCTCATGCGCGAAAGCCGTGTGGCTTGGGCTTGTATTTCGTCCTATTTCCAGTGTAGCGAATTGAGTGAAGTGCTATGCCAAAATTCAGCGAGGCCGGACCATTCTGGAACGAAGGTCTATGGAGTCTGCCAGGCGCCGTTCCACAGACGCAAAATCTTCCGAGGATTGTCGTCTTTTAACTCCGCGGGAAGCGCATCCTGCGGCAGGTTCTGATAGCAGACGGGGCGCGCAAAGCGCAGGATGGCCTGACTGCCGACTGAGGTTGAGCGGCCATCCGATGTCGCCGGATAGGGGCCGCCATGCACCATAGCGTGCGTCACTTCCACGCCGGTTGGGAAGCCATTGAAGATCACGCGGCCGACCTTTGTCTCAAGGATGGAGATCAACTCGGCGTATTCGCGGAGATCCTCTTCAGTTCCGAGAATCGTCGCTGTGAGGTGTCCTTCCAAGGCGCGCGCGGCGGCGAACATCTGTTCGCGATTTGTGTTGGTGATGAGCAATGTGGATGGTCCAAAAAGCTCCTGGTGAAGCGCTGGGCTGACGGCGAATGCGGCGTAATCCGTTTCCTGCAATGCGGCGTGTGCGGCAAAGCCCGCGCCCTGTCGCTGGCCCTCTGCTGTCTGAAGCACGGATCGTTCTTGAAGGCCTTTGCCGAATGTTTTAGCTATTGCGGAAGAGAGTAAAGCGAAGCCCGGGTCGTTGGCCGTCAATGATCGGAGCTTCGCGAGAAACGGTGCCTCCGGTGTGTCGAGAAAGACGAGACCTGGTTTGGTGCAGAACTGGCCGGCACCGAGCGTGAACGAAGCGTGCAGACCTGCGGCGAGCGACTCACCGCGCTCGCGCAGTGCGCGAGGCAGGATGAAGACCGGATTGGCGCTGCCCATCTCGGCATAGACGGGAATTGGCTGCGCGCGCGAAGCAGCGAGATCCATGAGCGCACGGCCGCCCTTGAACGAGCCGGTGAAACCGACTGCGCGCATCAGCGGATGACGCACGAGTGCCGATCCGACACGAGTGCCGGCATCGAAGAGCAGTGAAAATGTGCCGGCAGGGAATCCGCAGGATTCGATTGCCCTGGTGAGCACACGTCCTGCCAGCTCGCTGGTGCCCGGATGCGCAGGGTGTGCCTTGACGATGACGGGATTGCCCGCAGCCAACGCCGATGCCGTGTCACCGCCGGCGACCGAAAATGCGATGGGGAAGTTGCTTGCGCCGAAGACCGCTACGGGACCGAGCGGGCGCAGCATGGAGCGGATGTCCGGCTTCGGCGGAGTACGCCCGGAGTCTGCAGTGTCGATGCGGGCCATTACCCATGAGCCCTCTGCGACAACAGTCGCGAAGAGCCGAAGTTGGTTGCTGGTGCGGGCGACTTCGCCGGTCAACCGCGGACGCGGAAGCGCAGTCTCCAGATGCGCGCGTTCGACGAGGGCATCGGCTGCGGCATCAACGCCATCGGCCATAGCGCGTAGCAACACTGTGCGTTCAGCGCCAGAAGAGGCCGCAAGCACGGGCGCTGCCGCGGCGGCGATCTTTACGGCTTCATCCACTTCGAAGTCGCTGGCCGAGAAGTAGAAGGGATCGAGCCCTCGGCCATCTGTTGGGTGGTATGCGCGAAACGACTCATCGTGACGATCACCCGGCTGGCCGCCGATGAGCGAGAGACCAGTGAGCTCTGCGTCGGCACTCAAGCTCGTGCTCCGAGTGACTCGGCGAAACCAATCGTGGTCAAAGCCGGGCGGGTTGCGAGCGCCTGCTGGAGCTTATGACGTGCATCCGTCAATTCATCGCCTTCGAGCTCCAGTCGCGGGGGACGCACGCGTGCCGAGCCGACGCCCAACTCCTGCTGCACCCATTTGATGAGCTGGACGAATTTAGGAACTGTGTCCATTCGTAACAGCGGCAAGAACCATCGGTAGAGCTCAACCGCTTTGTCGTGCTTGCCCGTTTGTGCCAGGTGGAAGAGCGCGACCGACTCGGCGGGAAAGGCATTGACCAGGCCGGCGATCCAGCCCACGGCGCCTGCGCTGACGCCCTCCACCAGTGCGTCATCCACGCCGACGAGAATGCTGAGACGGTCTGTAAGCAGGCTGCGGATGGCGGCGATCCGGCGAATATCGGCGCTCGACTCCTTCACAGCGTGCAGGTTTTCGTGCGAACTGGCGAGCTCGGCAATCTGCTCGGGAAGGAAGTCCGTCTTGTACGCAACCGGATTGTTGTAGAGCATGCAGGAGAGCGGCGTGGCGGCGAGGACAGTGGAGACATGCGCGCGCATCTCGCGCCAGTCGCTCGAGTAGACATAAGGTGGCAGCACCATCAGGCCGGCGCAACCAGCCTGCTCCGACTCCTTTGCCAGGCGGATGGCGCCGGAGGTGGAGAGTGAGGAAATGGCCGCCACCACAGGTGCGCGACCGGCTACGCTCGCAGTGATGTTACGAAGGATCGCGATCTTTTCCTCGTCGGTGAGCGTTGCGCCCTCACCAAGCGAGCCAAGCATGACCAGGCCGGTGCATCCATTCGCCAACATCCAGTTGGCATGGTGCCGCATGAACTCGTGGTCGACTGAGAGATCTGGATGAAAGGCGGTCGTCATCGCGGGCATTACGCCGTTCCACTGCATTCG